>CAYUYI010000082.1:0-8129 GCA_964448995.1 uncultured Propionivibrio sp.
CGTCACGCACGGCATCGGAGACGCCGAGCAGCGATAGGCGCCTCCGGAAGGCGTTGGCGAACCAGCGGCGGGGCGCACGTGTGTAGTCGCCGAAGGCGTGATGCACCCCCAGTACCGGCAATTTCGTAGCCAGGCAGGCGATGTAAATCGGCTTGAATCGATGCGCGATGATGAACGCCACGTCGCGAACGGAAATCAGGCGGCGCACCTCGCGAATGGCCGCGAGCTTGAGCCCACGCACCTCGCGGCTCGAATAATCGAGGAAAACAACGTCGTCCGATGCCGAGCCAACTCGGGCTTTTTCGCTTGGGGTGCCGGTTAGATAGACAGTCAGTACCTTGTAGGGCGTATCCCTGAACAGGACGGCATATTGGCGTGCGACGTCGAGGAATGGGCCATAGTGACAATGGCAGAACTGGACGATCCAGCGCTCGCGCATGATGACTCAGCGATCCTGCTTCCGTTTGACGACGAGAATGTCCTCCATGACGAGGAATTCCAGATCAGAACCATAAAACATGTTGAGCGCATCTGTCGGCGAGCAGATCATCGGTTCGCCGCGGCGGTTGAGCGAGGTGTTGAGCACGACGCCGTTGCCGGTGATTTTTTCCAGTTCGACCATGAGATCATAGTAACGCGGGTTGTGCCGACGTTCGAGGACTTGAGCACGCGAGGTCCCGTCTTCGTGGACGACTTCGGGGACGCGCTCTTTCCAGCCGGGTGCGACCTCAAAAGTGAAGGTCATGAACGGAGCGGGATGGTCGCTGCCGAGCATTTGCGGCCCGACGGAGTCGAGCATGCTCGGGCAGAATGGACGCCAGCGCTCGCGGAACTTGATCTGTTCGTTGATGCGGTCGGCCACGCCGGAGGCGCTCGGACAGCCAAGAATCGAGCGGCCGCCCAAGGCGCGCGGGCCGAATTCCATGCGCCCGCGGAACCAGGCAACCGGATTGCCATCGACCAGAATCTGTGCAATCCGTTTCGGAACCTCGCTGTCGCCGTTCTCGATCTTCTCCCACGCTGGTTGTGCCGGATGGCGGGCGCAGGCGGCGACAACATCTTCATTGGAGTACGCCGGGCCGAGGTAAACATGCTCCATTTTTTCGACGGGTACGCCACGTTCGACCGAGACGTAGGCAGCAGCGCCGACGGCGGTGCCCGCATCCCCGGAGGCGGGTTGTACGAACAGTTCCTTGAGTTCCGGGCGGGCGATGATTTTCTGGTTGAGCTTGACGTTGAGCGCGCCACCGCCTGAAAAGGCGAGCTTGCCGGTTTCGCGCAGGATGTCGCCGAGGTAGTATTCGATCATTTGCAGCGAGAGCTCTTCGAAGAGCTTCTGCATGCTGGCCGCGTAGTGGATGTAGGGATCGTCGGCGATGTCGCCGACCCGCATTGGACCCAGCCAGTCGATGAGCTTGGGCGAAAAGTAGTAGCCTTTGCCGTTTTCCTTGTATCGACGGAATCCGATTACGTTGGCGTAGTCGGTGTTGACGACCAGTTCACCGTCCTCGAATTTGGCAAGGCGGGAGAAGTCGTATTTGGTCGAATCTCCATAGGGCGCCATGCCCATGACTTTGTATTCGCCATCCAGCATCTCGAAGCCAAGATACTCGGTGATTGCACCATAAAGACCGCCGAGTGAATCCGGGTCGTAGAATTCCTTGATCTTGTGGATCTTGCCGTTCTCGCCGTAGCCAAAGAATGTCGTCGCGTATTCGCCCTTGCCGTCAATGCCCAGGATTGCTGTTTTTTCGCTGAAACCCGAACAATGGTAGGCGCTGGCGGCATGTGCCAGATGGTGTTCGACTGGCACGATCTCGACTTTTGACAGGTCGAAACCGAGCTGGATCAGGCACCATTCGATGCGTTTCTTGTAGCGGTAATAGCGCCGGTTTCCGGCGAAGATGGCGTCGAGCGACCGGTCCGGCGCGTACAGGTAGCGTTTGGCATAGTGCCAGCGCGCTTTTTCGGAGAGACTGATCGGCGCATAGGGGATGGCAACGACGTCAACGTCGGCGGGTTTGATGCCGCCCTGTTGCAAACAGAATTTCGCCGCCTCATAGGGCATGCGACCCTTGGCGTGCTTGTCGCGGACGAAGCGTTCCTCTTCGGCCGCTGCTACGAGCTTGCCGTCGATGTAGAGCGCCGCAGACGGATCGTGTGTCAGGGCGCCGGAAAGGCCAAGAATAGTCAGTGCCAAGTTTTTTTCTCGTTCAAAAAAACGGCGCGATGGGCCGCGATCGGGTCAAGTATACAGTGCTTGGGCTGGCCCATGCTTCATGCCGCCATGGCGGTGGTATGGTGGGCCAACAAGAGGTGCCATTCGTCCGGCGCCCAGAGTGACTGATGGCGTGCCAATTGGTCAAGGTCATGCCGCGCCGCTTGGCGCCTGAACGGATGTTTTCGCAATTTTTCCAGATCGATCAGTGCAATTTCTGGTGCGTTCGCATCTGTCCAGCGTACCATGATGTGCTTCGGATAGAGGCAGCTGTGTTGGTAGGCGGAACGGTGCAAACGGCCAAGCGTCTGCCCGACCGCGGCCGCGAGGGTGCGACGTGCTTCGTCGCTCAGGTTCGTCTGTTGATCCAGCGCGCGGAAACCGCGCAGTTCCTCGGTGACGAGGATGCCTTCTTGGCCCGATGCCGTCCTGCGTTCGCCATGGAAGACCGGCGTTGGGGTAATGATGCCGATTTTGCGCAAACGAACAATGTTGTCGTGTTCGCGACGCGTGGTCGGACAGGAGAAGGGGGGGGTCAAGGTACGACACGTGTGGTTGCATTGCCGCTTGACGTAGTAGATGACGCCGCCGTGCGATATCGTGAGCATGCCGCTCCAGCCGTTGCGACGGCGATTGGGTTCTTCGACCCATGTGCCTGCGCGTTCCCACCATTCGGCGAAAGTGCTCGGCAACGACTCTTGGTCGGCATTGTGCGTGTTGGTTGTTTCCATGTACTCTCAATAAAGCTTTTCTTCGCCGAGAGGGCGTGTCTTGAAGCGCCGATGTACCCAGTAATATTGTTCTGGCATGGTGCGGACGGTCAGTTCGATCCAGTCGTTCATCCGAGCGGTGTCTGATGCGACGTCGTCAGTCGGGAAATCAGGCCAAGCCTCACCGAATTCTACTCGGTAGCCCTGTCCGCCGGGCAACATGCGCGTTACGCAGGGGACCACAGCGGCCCCGGCTGCCTTTGCGAGACGGGGGAGGCCGGTGATTGTCGCTGCCGGAATGCCGAAGAAAGGCACGAAGATGGAATCGCGGCGCCGGCCATTGAGATCTGGCAGATAGTAGAACGGTCGGCCGGATTTCATCGCCTTGACTGTTGCTCGCGCACCATCCTGGCGAGATAAAAGTTGTTGGCTGCCAAAACGCGTCCGTCCTTGATAAAGCAGTCGATCGAACACCGGGTTGGTTTGGGTGGCGTAGATGCTGACGATGTCGAAACGCATCGTTACGGCAACTCCGCCGGCATCGAGGCCCACGAAGTGTGGCGCGAGCAGGATCACAGGTTTTCCCTCTGTGCGCAGACGTCGCACGATTTCGTCGCCTTCCACGTGGATCAGCTTGCGCAAACGCTCTTCGGAACTCCACCAAAAAATCGAGCGCTCAAAAAGGCTCCGCCCCAGGCATTCGAAATGGGCCTGGACCAGCCGTTTGCGTTCTGCTGGCGAACGTTCGGGGAAACACCAGTCGATATTCCGGACGGCAATACGCCGGCGTCTGGAGGCAAATCGGTACAACAGACGTCCCGTGCCGCGGCCGAGCGGCGCCAGCAGGCACAAGGGCAGAAAATGCAACAGCCAGAACAGGGCGACGGCGAGTTGGCTCAGAAGGCGGGTAGGCATGGCTGCGGGATGGCGCGAACCGGGAAAAATAGTGAAAATCCTAGGGGCCGCCAGTATATCGGCAACGCGATGCGGCCGACGACTTTATAATGGACGGATATCAATGTGGCAAGTTTACATCGAAGTCCAAAGGAAAGTGATTACGCAATGAAACTCAAGTTCTCGAAAATGCATGGCCTAGGCAACGATTTCGTCGTGATCGATGGGGTCCGGCAGTCGGTATCGCTGACCCCCGAGCAGATTCGCTTTCTCGGGCATCGTAACTTCGGCGTTGGTTTCGATCAGTTGTTGCTGGTTGAAAGAGCCTCGACACCGGGCGTCGATTTCCGCTATCGCATCTTCAACGCCGATGGGGGAGAAGTCGAGCAGTGTGGCAATGGCGCACGCTGCTTTGTCCGTTTCGTGCATGACGAAAAACTGACTGACAAACGGGAAATCCGGGTTGAAACCCTGCGCGGTGTGATCGGCCCGCGTCTCGAAGACGACGGCAACGTGACTGTCAATATGGGCGCGCCGGTCTTCGAGCCAGAGAAGATCCCGTTCGATAGTTCATCGCTGGAGGTGGTGCAGACGATCCTGGTTGGTGATGCGGAGGTGGCGATTACTGCCGTGTCGATGGGTAATCCGCATGCCGTTCAAGTCGTCGGTGACGTTGATTCTGCACCGGTCGATGTTCAGGGGCCGCAGATCGAGCGTCATCCGCGCTTTCCGAAGCGTGTCAACGCGGGGTTCATGCAAATTGTCGATCGCCACTCGATCAAGTTGCGTGTTTATGAACGTGGCGCTGGCGAAACGCTGGCGTGCGGCACCGGCGCGTGCGCCGCGGTAGTAACGGGTATCTCGCGTGGGTTGCTCGACTCGCCGGTGCGCGTCAGCACTCGTGGCGGGGATCTGTCGATAGCCTGGGCGGGCAAAGGGCAGCCGGTGCTGATGACCGGTCCGGCCGTCACTGTCTTTACCGGAGAAATCGAACTATGAGATCCGAGGAAGTGGTCCGTTATTTGCAGGAGAATCCGCAATTTTTCGAGGAACATGCGGAATTTTTTTCGCATATCGTGATTCCCCATCCCCACGGCGGGAGAACGATCTCGATCACCGAACGGCAGATGCTCAGCCTGCGCGACAAGAACCGTCAGCTTGAAGGCAAGATGGGCGAGTTGCTGCAATTTGGCGAAGAAAACGACGTTATCAGCGAGAAAATGCACCGGTTGGCGGTGGTGATGATTTCAGCGGCGACGTTTCAGGCGGTGATTCATACGCTGAATTTTCACTTGCGCGACGACTTTTCGATCCCCCACTTCGCGTTGCGCCTCTGGGATCGCCCAGATAGCGCCGCAGAATTGCCAGAATTCGCCGAGGTGGGCGAAGAGCTGCAATCTTTTGCTGAGACGCTGACGCAACCCTACTGTGGTTCGACCTCTGGATTCGAGACGTCGTCGTGGTTCGGCGAGGCCTCGCGGCATATCCGCTCGCAAGCCCTGATCGCGTTGCGCACCGGTGGCGGCACCATTGGCATGATTGCGCTCGGCAGCGAGGATGGGCAACGTTTCTACGCGGGGATGGGAACGCTCTACCTCGAACGTCTCGGTGAAATGGCCTCGGCAGCCTTGGCGCGAGTGTTGCGTTACGTTTGATGTAAGGCGACGAAATCATGGATGCTGCGGAGAGAGTCACGGCCTATCTTGACGAACTCGCCCAGCAGCGGCGGCGGTCACCGCATACGGTCAGCAACTACCGCCGCGATCTCAATCTCTTGTGCCATCTGTGCGGCGAGTCACCTCGGGGGGGGGATCCGCTCGCGCTGGATACACATCACATTCGGCGTTTTGTCTCACAATTGCACCTGCGTGGGCTAAGCGGTCGCTCATTGGCACGAACCTTGTCCGCTTGGCGCGGGTTCTACCGCTGGCTTGGGTTGCGCGGGGAGATCGTCGCCAATCCGGTTGAAAGCGTACGTCCGCCGAAGAGTCCCAAAGCCTTGCCGAAAGTGTTGTCGCCTGACGAGGCAAGTCGTCTGCTTGCGGTCGGCAGTGATGATGTGCTCGAGGTTCGCGATCAGGCAATGTTCGAGTTGTTCTATTCTTCCGGTCTGCGCCTTGCCGAGTTGTCCTCTCTTGATGTGGACTGTCTGCCGGATTTGGTTGATGGCGAGGTGCGTGTGCTTGGCAAGCGAAGCAAGGAGCGGCACGTACCGGTCGGTAGCAAGGCGCGCGAAGCGCTGATTGTGTGGGCGAATCGGCGGGGCGAATTGGCGAAACCGGACGAAAAAGCGCTTTTTGTCGGCCGGCGTGGCGAGCGCATCAGTCCACGCGTGATCCAGTCGCGCTTGCAGCGACGGGCACAGGCGCAAGGGGTGCCGTTTGGTGTTCATCCGCACATGCTGCGTCATTCGTTTGCTTCGCATGTCTTGCAGTCGTCGGGCGATCTCAGGGCGGTGCAGGAAATGCTGGGGCATGCGAGCATCGCCTCGACGCAGGTTTATACGCACCTCGACTTCCAGCATCTGGCCAAGGTTTATGATGCGGCCCATCCGCGCGCCAAACGGAATCCACAAAAATAGCGTGTGGCCGCGCGATGATCGGGGGGGAATTAGAACTCGCGCACGCGCTTAACGATAATTAACGGTCCTGAAATTGCCGCGGGCGTGTGAATATGTTAGAAATAGCCATTTGATGCGCTGGCTGTCCGCGCGGAACTGTCGATAGGTTTATGGTCTTCTCCTTTTTCAAGAAACCGCCGGAAAAAATGGTGGCCAAGCCATCGGTGGTTCCTCGGGCAAAAGACGCGGCGGAAGGCGCCGTGGTTCCGACGGAACCGCCGGGCGCGCAAGGCCAGTCTGCGCCAGCACGGGCGTCGCAGCCTCCTGCTTCCGGTTTCTCGGACTTCGTCTTTAGCGAGGTGCTGCCAAGTTTTCATGTCGAGGCAGAGATTGATCCGGTCGACGCCGATGCCGAAGAGGCGGCGATGTTGTACGCCAACCGGCAGGATGATGCGGTGCGGGCGGTTCTGGAAAATGCGATCCGACAGCATGCCTACGGCCCGGGCGAACGTTTGTGGCTGATGCTTTTTGATCTGTATCGACTGGCGGGCAACAAAACGGCGTTCGAGGCCCTTGAGATCGATTATGCCCGCTGTTTCGAGAAATCGCCGCCGGCTTGGCTGGATAAATCGGGGGGGGCGACAAGCACGAATGTTGCGGCGGGAAGTTTGCTGTTTCGTGGCGAACTGATCGGAGAGAATGCTGCTGCTTTCGACGCGGTTCGTCAGGCTTTGCAGAAAACTCCCCGTCTATGCCTTGATTTAAGCAAGATTCGCCAAGTTGATGCACCGGGGTGTGGATAACTTCTGGCGATGATGCAGCAGGTGCGCAAAACCGGGCGAGAGATCGAATTGCTTGGTCGCGATGCCCTTGAAGTGATGTTGCAGGCACGCATCGTGACTGGTGTTGCCGAAGATCGCGAATGCTGGCTGCTTTTCCTCGAATTGTGTCAGTTGCAGGGGCAGCATGAGGTTTTCGAGGATATGGCAGTAGATTACGCCGTGACTTTTGAAGTGTCGCCGCCATCATGGGAAACCAGTCGGATTGCCAAGCCTGAACCGCCCCGAGATGAGTCGGTTGGCCCCGTTGGGGGGAATGCTCCGGGCGACGCGTATGTCCTGCAAGGGGACTCTCTGGGAGTGCGTTTCTCCGATCTGTTGCCGTATGCGGAATCTCGAGATACCGTGGTCATTGACTGTACCGGTCTCGTCCGCATGGATTTCGTGAGCGCGGGTGCGCTGCTCAATGCGCTGACGACCATTCGACAGCGGGGCAAGCCGATCGTTTTTCACCACCCGAACCGGCTTGTGGCAGAACTCTTCCGTATCGTTGGCCTGAATGCAGTGGGTACCCTGATTTTCGCCAAATATTAGGATAATTTATGGAACAGTACCACGGTACGACCATTCTTTCCGTTCGCCGTGGGAACCTTGTGGCGATGGGCGGGGATGGTCAGGTGACACTCGGGAATATTGTCATCAAGGCTAGCGCGCGCAAGGTAAGGCGGATTTATCAGGAACGGATACTGGCCGGATTTGCCGGTGGCACGGCGGATGCCTTCACGTTGTTCGAGCGCTTCGAGGCCAAGCTGGACAAACATCAGGGCAATCTGTTGCGCTCGGCCGTTGAACTGGCGAAGGACTGGCGTAGTGACCGTGCGTTGCGTCGGCTGGAAGCGATGCTGGCGGTTGCCGATCGCGACAATTCACTGGTGATAACCGGCAACGGAGACGTGCTTGAGCCGGAA
>CAYUYI010000083.1:0-8126 GCA_964448995.1 uncultured Propionivibrio sp.
GAGGGTTTGCTTATTTCGTATTGAAGCGTCGCCACGGCAAGTTGTTGCCCGGGGTGTACAAGCGCGTCCAATTTGGTACGGGCTCGGCGGTCAAGCCAGTAATGATTTTTGTCCGCAAGGCTGCATACAAGAAGCGCCTTGATTTTTACGGCATCGTGCAAAAGTCCGTGGACAAGCACTTCGAGCGGGAGTTCGAGATTGCCTGGGCTGAAGCAGTGAGGACTGCGCGATGAGCTGGGTTAATTACGATGATGCCATAGGGCAGTTGATCGAGGCAGGGTTTGCCGAGCCACATGCTGGATGGAGCTCGGCGATTGATTGCGGCAAGAAGGCCGGCGTGCGCTGCAAGGTCGAAGGATGCCGGCAGGGCGGTGCGGTGGCGCTGCATACGATTCGGCTCGATGACGGGCGCGATGCGCTGATCGGAGCCGGTTGGTACTACAAGGGTGCCGAGAAGTTCGTCGTCAAGATCGTTCTGCGTGTCGATGCCAAGCCGGTCCAGCTGTCCTCAGAGGCGCTTGCTGCCGCTAGGGCGCGTCAGCGCGAAATGGAGAAGGCCGCCGAGGCCGAGCAACAGCGCCGGAATGACAAGGCCGCTCGGCAGGCGATGCATACCTGGGCGCTGCTATCCTCCAAAGGGTTCTCACCCTACCTCGAGAAGAAGGGCGTTGGCGCGTATGGCGTGAAGTTCTCTCCCTCCGGTGCGACGGTCGTGCCGATGGCCGACACGCATGGGCGTATCCACGGACTGCAGGTGATTCGCCCGGAAAAGAAAAACGGCCGCGACAAGGATTTCTGGCCGGTGGGTCTCGCCAAGAAAGGCCACTTCCACCTGATCGGCGCTGCCGGTTCGGTGATACTGATCGCCGAGGGCTATGCCACGGCGGCTACCTTACACGCTGCAACGGGTTTGCCGGTGGTGGTCGCGTTCGACGCGGGCAATCTGGCGCCCGTTGCGGCGGCCATTCACGGCAAGTACAAGAAGGCGCGTATCCTGATCTGCGCCGATGACGACTACCTGACCGAAGGCAATCCCGGCGTCCAGCGCGCAAGCAATGCGGCGCTCGCGGTCGCTGGGGCGTGGGTGGCGCCGGTTTTCTCGGTCGATCGCGCCGGCAAGAAGATCACCGACTTCAATGACCTGCAGGCTCTCGAAGGCGTTGGCGTTGTGCGGGCGCAGATCGAGGCAAAGCTCGCCTCGCTCGGCTGGCTGGCCGGTGTGCAAGGCACTCCGCGCGCGGACTCTGCGTCAGAGGGGGGAGGGGGAAAGCGCCGCGCAGCATGTTCGGTCATGGAACTGGATGATCTGATCTCGCGTTTTGTGCCGCTGGACGATGGAACAGGTGACTATGTTTTCGACACCTGGACCAACAAGGTCGCCAAGAGGTCGCAGATGGTCGCCTTGTTGCCGGCCGGTGTGCGGGGCGACGACATCAAGCGGCATCCGGTCTGGTACCAGCGCGGCGCCTATTACCTCGATCAAGTCGGCTTCGACCCTTCCGGCAAGGACACCAACTGCAAGCTCAACACCTGGCAGGGCTGGCCGATGCAGCCGAAGGAAGGCAAGTGCGAACTCTTGCTCGACCTGCTTCGGTATCTGTGTAGTGGCGAGACTTCCGAAAAAGCAGAAGAGGTTTACAACTGGATTCTCTGCTGGATGGCCTATCCATTACAGAATCCCGGCGCCAAAATGGCCAGTGCCGTCATCATGCACGGCCCGCAAGGCACCGGAAAATCAACGGTCTTTCAATCGCTCTCCAAAATTTACGGCGACTACGCCACAGTGCTTAACCAGCGCGGCCTTGAAGATAAATTCAATTCCGACTGGTCCGACTCCAAGCTGTTCATTCTGGCCGAAGAAGTCGTTACTCGCGCCGAAATGTGGCACATAAAAAACGAGTTGAAGGAACTGGTCACCGGCGAGTGGATTCGCATAAACCCAAAGAACATCGCCGCCTATCGCCAGCGTAACCAGGTCAATATCGTTTATCTCTCCAACGAAGGACAGCCGTTGCCGATCGACAACGATGACCGGCGCCATCTGGTGGTTTACACACCTCCGCAGCTTTCCGAATCCTATTACGACGCCGTGTTTCTTGAATTGGAGCATGGTGGCATCGAGGCGTTTTACCACTACCTCATGCAGCTCGACATTTCGGCCTTCCATCCGAAGAAGCGCCCGCCGATGACCGAGGCGAAGCAACAACTGATGGCGCTATCGAGCCCGAGCGAAGTGCGGTTTGCCTCGGAATACGTGACCGGGGCGCTTGATTTGCCGGTGCTTCCTTGCCTCGCATCCGATTTTTACACCGCCTATCTCAAGTGGTGTCGCGCGAATGGCGAATCCCGACCGAGGCCTTCCAACCACTTCCATGGGGCGATCGGGCATCTGCCCGGGTGGGTCAAAAAGGATGCGCGGATTTACATGAGCGATACCGACACCACCACCAAAGCCAAGGCGCTGATCTTTCCACCGCTGCAAGCCGTTGCGGCCAACGGCAATGAGCATCCAGTCGGCGTTCCGGTGGCACGCTACCTCACCGATTGCGTCACGAAATTTGCCGAAGCCAGTCGGTCGTCAGGAGGCGAACGATGGGCGGCCTGAATGTCGGAGGTTCCACGCTTCATGTCGGACGATCCCCCGACATCATCAAAGCCTTGCCAGTGCTGGCATGTAGGCGGTGTCGGAGGTGTCGGAGGTTAGCGCGCGCGTGCGCGCACGCAACGCATCGCGCGCGCCTTCACACAAACGATTTCTCCCGCGTGTGTACACAAAAGACACCTCCTACACGTCCTACATCGCTGTGTTGGCAAGGCTTTGATGATGTCGGGGGATCGTCCGACGTCAAAAAACAACCTCCGACATCATCAAACGGCAAAGGAACGGCCATGGCCCAATCCCTCCGCGAAACCATGCCCATCACCGCCGGCTTTATCGACGCCTGCCGTGAGGTATTTGGGGCAGCGCAAATCAACGCCGCAATTCGTGCCGGCATGGAAGGGCAGGAAACCTTCTACGCCGCCGAAAACGGGCGCACGGTTGGCACAAAAAGCACGGGCATGGGTGTTTCCCTGTCCGACATGCAGATCGGCCCGTGTGAGCCGATTGCGCAAGCCGGAGGGCGCAAATGACCTACGCCAAGCAAGCCGAATTCGCCCGCCTTCTCGGCTATGACAAAAGCCGGATCACTCAGCTCAAGCGCGCCGGGCGGATCGTCATGTCCCCCGATGGAAAGCGGGTCGACGTCGAGGCCAGCCTCGCGCGCATGGCCGAAACTGCCGATCCGGGCCGCATGGATGTCACCGAGCGGCACGCGGCCAACCGCCAAGCGGCCGGCAAGGTGTCTGAACCAGTGCCGGCACCGGTACCGGATATGCCGACCGATAGCGCCATGGGCATTGATCCGGCGGGCCGTGCCAAAGCCAAGGCGCTGCTCATGCACTACGAGAACGGCATTCTCAAGCTCGAAATGGCACTCCGGCGTGGCCTGCGCTATGAGCGCTCCGCCGTTAAGCGGGAGGCAACCAGTCTTGGCGCCATGCTGCGCGCCGGCATCGAGCGCGTGATCGACCAGACCGCACCGCGTCTAGCTGCATGTGGTAGCGACATCGAGCGCCGTCAGGTGATCGACAAGGAAATTCGCCGTCTGCGCTGGATGGTCAAGCGCGAGCTGCCGCGCGCTTTGCGGCGGATGAAAGAGGGGCAGAACAAAACGAAACAGGAATCCGCATAAATGGCCACCGTCGCCGACCTCCAGGCCGAGCGCGAGCGCTTAAAGGCCGCCAATGCCAAGGCCGATTTTGAGGCGGCCGAGGCGCAGACCTGCAAGACGTCCGATCTAATGGCTGCTGGCCAATCCGTGCGCCGGCTGTTGCTTAACGCCCTCGATGCGGTCGGTACCGACTTCGTGTCGGCCATCACGGGAGAAACCGACGAGACGCGCGTGCATTATCTGCTCTCGGAAACCGCGCACACCTGGGCGACAACGCTCGGCGAAAAGGTGGCGCAGGCCTCGACGGCGCTGCCGGAATTGGGCGAGCGTTTCCGCCGTGGTATCAAGCCGCGCGATCTGCTCACTGTGTCCGAGTGGGCGAGCAGATACCGCGAACTGAAAAGCGGTACCAATGCGCCCGGTCCGTGGCACAACGACCTGACGCCGTATCTGGTCGAGATCATGGACGCGCTTTCCGAGCATTCTCCTGTTCGGCAGGTCACGTTCATCAAATCTTCCGGGGTTGGCGGTACCGAGGCCATGTTTAACTGGATCGGTTACATCATGCACCACTTGGGCAACAAGGACTTGCTCTGCGTTATGCCCACTCTGGAGTTGCGCGATCGCTCGTTCAATCCGCGCTTGTCCAAGATGATTGACGAGTCGCAGTCGCTTGCCGGTCTGGTCGTCAATGCCAGCCGCAACAAAGCCAACCGAGGTGACCTGCTCGAATACGGCGCGCGCTCACGCATCATCAAGGCAGGCGCCAATTCGCCGGACTCCCTGCGTTCAGACCATTTGCCCTACGTGATCTGCGACGAAGTCGACGCCTTTCCGTGGGACGTCGGCGGCGAGGGTGACCCGATGACCCTGATCGAGAACCGGCAACGCACCTACACGCGCGCCAAGACCTATCTCGTCAGTACGCCGACCAAGGAAGGTGCCAGTCGGATCAGTCAGCAGTACGAGCGCAGCGACATGCGACGCTACCATGTGCCGTGTCCGCATTGCGGAGAGTATCAGCCGCTCGAATGGGGCGGCAAGGATGCCCGCTACGGCCTCAAGTGGCGCTGCGCGCCGCGCCCGGAAGGGCAGGAAGGCCCGGAAGTGGTCACAGAAGCCGATTATCTTTGTCGGGAGTGTGCTGCCTATATCCCCGAATCAGCCAAAACAGAAATGCTGGCCAAGGGGCGTTGGATTGCCGCCCGGCCACATATCAAGCACCATCGCGGCTATCACATCAATGCCTTGTATGCGCCGGTCGGCCTTGGCTTGTCGTGGGTCAAGGTCGCGCAAAAGTGGCTCGATTCACAGGGCGACAGCGCCGAGCTAAAGGCATTTGCCAATACCTACCTCGGCGAAGTGTTCCGTGAACAAGGCGATAGCATTGAAAATATCAGCCTGATTTCACGCCTCGAAGTGTATCCGGAGGTATTGTCTTTCGGCCTCACCACGGCCGGCGTCGACGTCCAGAAGGACCGTCTCGAAGTGACCATTGTCGGCTGGGGCGCTGACGAAGAGGCATGGGTGCGTGACCACCTCATCATCCCGGGCGAAACTACGCAACCCGAGGTGTGGGACGAGCTCGACGCCGTGTTGCGTGATGCTGGCGTCGAAATTGCTGCTATCGATTCGGGCTACAACGCCACGCAGGTCTATAAGTTTGTCGAGAAGCGCCGCTGGTGCTTCGCCACCAAGGGCGTTACCGGTATGGGGCGTCCGCTGGTCGAGGATGACAAAAAGCGCCGGCAGCGCCTGCGGGTCAAGCGTAAGAAAGGAGTTCCGGTCGAGCCGGTCGGCGTTGATGGCGGCAAGGCCATGCTTTACGCAAGGCTAAAGCAGACCGCGCCAGGCAAGGGCTATATTCACTTCCCGCAGGAACCGGCCTTCGATGACGAGTATTTCGCCCAGCTCGCCGCCGAAAAACTTGTCACCCGCTACAAAGGTTACCGGCCATTCTCCGAGTGGGTAAAAATGCGCCCGCGCAACGAAGCGCTCGATTGCTTGCTGTTGGCGTTGGTGGCGTTGCGGCTGTCCGGAGTGGAAGTAAAGCAGATCGCAGAAAAACAAAAAAATACAGATGACCGTGCCAGGGAGCCATCAGTTGTCAGCACCACCGGCGGAGTTACGCTCAGGGGGTGGAAGCGTGGGTCTTGATCTATGGATGTCGATATCGTGCGCGAACTCGTAAACCGAATGCTCGATGCAGCAAACCGAGAAGGGTCGCTGACCGAGTCATTGGCCAGAGAAGTTGAGCGGGGGTTTCGCAGCGAATATTGCGGCGAAAAGTTCTATATCAAACGCGAAACCCGTGTTTCGGTTTCATCCGAAAGCCAGAGCGCTATTGCGCGCGAATATCTTGACGGGCGCCCGGTAGAGCAAATCATCAAGCACCACGGCATTAGTCGCGCAACGCTGTATCGACACCTGAAGCGGTAGGTATCCGTGACCTCTGGATGAAAGCTCATGGATACGCTTGAGAAATCGTGTGCGCCCTGTTCATGAACCGCCCGGTGCGGACCCGCATGCCGGGTGGTGTGGGGAGGGCCGGTTAGAAGCCGGTCCTTACCCGATTAGGCCGAACGAATGCGTTTTGCAAGTATTGAGACAACCCGAGGGACAGCGCTGCCGGGCATTAGGTTTGGATTGTGCGCGTTGACGTACATAAAATTGCTTCCATTGCGCTCCCAATCTATAACTTTCACACTGGTTATCTCAAAGCCATTAGAGGAGAACAAATGGGTGTTGTAGTCGTCCTTGGTTGCCTCAATAATGTCATGTTCGCTAACCGACTCTATCACTCCAACTCTATTAGCAAGGTGAATCCACTCTACGGTTGGTTGGCATAACATTTCAGTTAGCAACAAATCCTCGATGTTCTCTCTGTATTTCTTTGGGCGTTCAGTTATTGCAAGTGATAGGGAAGTGCGCCTATCAACGTCATCAGGATGCGAACCAATAAACCAGCAAACAATTCCCTTCGGGGAAAATGCTTGTATTTCGTTCTTTTCTTTTTCGGATAAAGCAAACAGGTCGGCGTGGATTATTCTGGCAGCAACTCCTTTTGCCACCAAAGAGGCGTTCGCCAAGCTAACGAGATGTTCATTATTATCAATCGCTAGAACACTTCTCGTTGATGCCAAATAGCTAGTCGACAACCCTGAGCCGCAACCAATTTCTAGTACATTTTCGTCTGGAATTTCCTTCGATAATGCCGCGTAAATTCCTTGATCGGCTAGCTGTTTCGACTCTTTTCCCCAAAACTCGGAGTAAGTTTTCTTGTTCATTCGTACTAATTGCATGCGTGTGTCTCCCAGAAGTTTTTCAACAAATGAACTGATGTGTGCCGTGGCAAGAAAGTGGCCTAACGCGCACATGGGGTCACGCGCACATGGGGTCAGGTCTTGCATTGCCACATTTTGTCGAAATAGCTAATTCAATGACTGCCTTGGGCGCGTTTGGGCTAGTTCCGCTTATGGCCGGATTGTGCCATAGCAAACTCTAATCTCGTCGCCGTAAAGCCGCCTTTCGTAGGTGCCAACTTACCAAGCTTTCGCAGACATGATCAATGGGCGGAGATGGCCGAACTCAGACTGACATCATATTACCCCGACAGGCTGGTCCATGATGGAAGCCGTCATTCGCACCAGAAGCGCAATTCCAACCTCAAGACGCATATAGCCTCTTAATCAAGAGCCATGCTTGCTACGCAGATTGTGTGCCTGATTCTGCTATCAAACTACAAATCTTCTCACGCGTTTCCTCTTCGTCTCACGTTTTGCCTAAACATGAGACGGCCGGACGAATATCCTGTTTCTATCCACAGGAGCAGCCATGGCCGGAATCACCCTTGCACAAGCGCAAACCAAGCTCGACGCCTATCTTGCCGCAGAAGAAAAGGTTCTGCTCGGGCAATCCGTAGCGATCGACGGGCAGACGCTGACGCGCGCCAATCTTGATTTGATCCAGCGCGGCGTAGCGCTTTGGGATAGCCGGGTCAAGCAACTCTCGAATGCCTCTTCCGGGCGCGGCCGCATGCGCAGCATCGCCCCCATCGGCTAAAGGCCCATCATGCAAAAACCGCCGCAGAATCTTCTCGATAAAGCCATCGCCGTTGTTGCTCCGCGCACTGCGCTTCGCCGCATGCAATCGCGTATGGCGCTGGCGCTTGCCGGGGGCTATAACGGTGCGAGCTATGGCCGCCCGGGATTGGCCGGCTGGGCGCCGCGTCCTTCCGATGTTGAAACCGATACGAACTACGATTTGCCGACCTTGCGCGCCCGTACGCGCGACCTGGCGCGCAACGCGCCGCTTGCCTCCGGGGCCATCAATACCATGGTCACCAATGTGGTCGGTACCGGCTTGAGCCTACAGCCGCAGCCAGACGCCGATGCCTTGGGGCTGGATGAAGAA
>CAYUYI010000084.1:0-8106 GCA_964448995.1 uncultured Propionivibrio sp.
CCTCAGCGGCGAAGCGAAGCGTGAGGACCTGCCCGGACTGGTTCGGCAGCCGACGCTGGTACTCGACCATCTCGGTTCGCTGTAATTGGGGGCGAGCACGGTCATGTACGAATCCGGGACGTATGAACTGACGATGATCCTCGGCGCGGCGACGCTGATGCTGTGGGGTGTCCGCATGGCGCGTACCGGCGTGATGCGCGCCTACGGCGCCGAGATCCGCCGCATCCTGCCGCAAACGCTGAAGAATCGCTTGGTGGCGCTGCTTGCCGGTGCTGGCTCGGCGACCATCCTGCAAAGTTCGATCGCCGTTGCGGTATTTACCTCTACCCTGGCCGCTCTCGGCGTGGTGCCGGTGGCTGACGGGTTGGTACTCATGCTCGGCGCCGATGCCGGCAGCGCGGTCGTGGCGGCGTTGCTCACCCTCAACCTGAAGGCGCTGTGGCCAGTGTTGATGTTCAGTGGTTACCTGCTGCACTCGGTCTACAGCGAAACCGACTCACCGCTCAAGCAATACGGGCGCATCCTGCTCGGCATCGCCATGATTCTGGTGGCGCTGACCTTCATGAGCCAGGTATCGGCGGCGCTCGCCGACAGCCGGCTGATCCGCACGATCATTTCTTCGCTTGGCAACGAGCTGCTGCTGGCCGTACTGTTGTTCGGCATCCTCACCTGGGTGGCCCATTCGTCGATTGCCATTCTGTTGTTCTGGGCCTCGCTGGTGCAGGCAGGCATCACCGATAATCCGGCGTTGATCGTCGCGGCGATTCTCGGCATCAACGTTGGCAATGCCGTGCCACCGATCATCATGAGCCTCAGCCAGGCAGCGCCCGCGCGGCGGATCGTCATTGGCCACGGTGTCATCAAGTTGGCCGGCGTGGTGATCTGCTTCCTCTGCCTGCGACTGGTCGACGGACTGTATGATCTGTTGCCCGGGCTGCCGGGTTTCCGGGTGGTGTTGCTGCACATCCTGTTCAATCTCTTCCTGATTGTCGCGTTCGCCTGGCGGGTCAACGCATTGGCCCGTTTCATGGAGCGTTTTTTCCGCGACGTCGAAAAGCAGGCAGACGATACCGGGCCCAAATACATCCCGAGTGTCTGTGATGCCGATACCGATGTTGCCGCCTTTCCCGTGCTCGCCCTGACCCGCGAGGTACTGCGCATTCTCGGCACGATCCAGAACATGCTGGAGGCGACGCTCGACATGCTGATCAGTGGCAAGCACGAGCGCGTCGATGACATCATGCGCATGGAAGAAAAGGTCAACACGCTGTTCAAGGCCGTGCGCAGCTATGCCGTGGTGCTGACGCGAAAAGGGCTGGACGATACCGAGCAGCGCCGGGTATCGGCCCTGCTGCGCTATACCGCCAGCCTGGAAAACGCCGGTGACGTGATCTGCAAGACCATGCTCGGCATTCCCGAATCGATGAAGAAAGCCGGCAAGCAGTTTTCCGATGAAGGCAAAACCGAACTTGACCGGTTGTTCCGCTTCCTGATTGGCACCACCCAGCTTTCCGCCGAAGTCATCATGGCCTGGCACCCCGATACCGCCGGGGTTCTGGTGCAGCGCAAGCGTGCCATGAAGGCGATGTGCCACGACAGTTCGCGGCAGCACATTGTGCGTCTGAGCCAGGGCATCTCCGATGCGATGGGCAGCAGTTCGGCACACCTGGACCTGATTTCCGATCTGCGCTGGATGAGTACGCAGATCTCGAGTATTGGCTATGACGTACTGCCGGAGAGCGAGTCGTCGGGCAACGATGCGGAAGAAAAATTGATCGCGCATCCGGAATAGACTTAAATATTAGAAGGCGGGGGTGGGGCAATGCGCGAATTTTCCGGCACATGGATGCGTCATTCGGGGGACTTCTGGGGCGGTTTCGCCGCCATGCTGGTTGCCTTGCCGGCTTCGGTGGCGTTTGGCGTCACCGTTTATGCGGCCATCAACCCTCACTACGCTGCGTTTGGCGCGCTCGCCGGCATTCTCGGGGCCGCGGCGCTCGGTCTGCTGGCACCGACCTTTGGCGGTACCGACCGGCTGATTACCGCACCGTGCGCGCCCGCCGCGGCGGTGTTGTCGGCTTTTGCCATCCAGTTGGTCGGGCAGGGCGTGACACCGGTGTCGATCGTCCTGATGATGACCGTGCTCGGCATCCTGACCGGGCTGATCCAGATGCTGATCGGGTTTCTCGGCGTGGGTCGGCTGATCAAGTACATTCCCTATCCGGTCGTTAGTGGCTACCTGAGCGGCGTGGGCCTGATTATCATCGGCAGCCAGTTGCCCAAGTTTGCAGGCGCGCCGGATGGAACCATGTGGTATCAGGCCCTGATCAAGCCGGAGTTGTGGGACTGGCGCGGACTGGCCGTCGGCATTGTGACAGCAGGTACCATGATCATAGGCCGGCGGTTGACGAAGGCAGTGCCGGGGACAATTTTTGGTATTGCTGCCGGGGCGTTGACGTATGCTGGACTGGCGCTCATTGAGCCGTCGATGCGGGTGCTCGAGGGCAATGATCTGGTTGTCGGCGAGTTGGGCGCGACCGGTGCTGGCTACATCGATCTGATTACCAGCCGCTGGAGCCAGATTGGCGAGATGAAGCTCTCGCAGGTCGGCAGCCTGATTGGTAGCGCAGTGACGCTGGCGGCGCTGCTTTCCATCGATACGCTCAAGACCTGCGTGATTCTCGATCAGATGACGCGTACGCGCCATGATCCGGATCGGGAGCTGGCTGCTCAGGGCTTCGGCAATACCGTCGCTTCGATCATCGGCGGCATGCCGGGCGCCGGAACGATGGGGGCGACGCTCGTCAATCTCAACAGCGGTGCGCAGACCCGGATTTCCGGCGTCATCGAAGGCGTCATGACGCTGATTGTCGGTCTGGCGCTGGGGGCTTTCGTTGCCTGGATTCCGATTGCCGCATTGAGCGGTGTGCTGATCGTCGTCGGTCTGCGGATGATCGACACCGATCCCTTGCGTTTTCTCGAGTCGCGCTCCACCGTTCTCGATTTTTCGGTGGTGCTGGCGGTGGTCGCTTCGGCGCTATTTATTGGCCTGATCGCTGCTTCGGCGGTCGGCGTCCTGCTTTCGATCATCCTCTTCCTGCGCGAGCAGGTTGGCGGCAACGTCGTACGGCGCAAGAGCTTCGTGGGGCAGCGCTCTTCGACATGGTACCGGCCGGAAGCCGAGATGCAGCGACTCGGACAACTGGGCGAGACGGCGGTCATCTTCGAACTGCAGGGCAGCCTCTTCTTCGGCACCACGCATCAGCTGTATTTGACACTGGAGCCGGAACTCACGACGACCAACTACCTGATCATCGATCTGCACCGGGTCCAGTCGGTCGATGTGACGGCGGCACACATGCTCAATCTGGTGCGCGACATTCTCGCCGAGCGCAAGGTGCCGTTGCTGCTCTCGAACGTGCGCGAGACGCTGGCCAATGGGCGTAACTTGCGGGAATTCCTGGAATTGGCCGGGTTGGTGCCAGATGGCGAGAACGTCTTGTTCATGCCGTCACTGGAGGCCGCCATCGAGTGGGTGGAGGACCGTCTGCTGGGAGACGTCGACAAGACGGATCATGCCTTGCCGCCACTGGAACTGCATGAAGTCGGCCTCTTCAAGGGCAGCAAGCCCGATACGCTGGTCGATCTGGCTGCCTGCATGGAGAAGCGCTCCTGTCGTGCGGGTGACGTGATCTATGATTTTGGTGACATGGATTGCAACCTGTATCTGGTGCGCAGTGGTGAAGTGAAAATCATGGACTGCGTCGATGCCAGTCACCGCCTGCACCATATCGCCACGTTCGGGCGTGGTGAGTTTTTTGGCGGCCTGGCCTTCCTCGATCACCGGCCACGCGGAAATTCGGCGGTGGTATCGGTCGATTGCGAACTTTATGTGCTGTCTTCGGAGAAATTCAATACCCTGGCCGAAGATCACAAATGGATTGCGTTCGTCCTGCTCTCACAGCTCGCGCGCATTCTGGCGATCCGTTTGCGGCACACCGATCAGGAACTGACGATCCTGCGCGAAAACTGAGGCGACGCGATTATGGCCGCACCGGATTCTGCGGCGCGGTATTTGCGATCCAGTGGTTCAACGCGTGGCGCGCCGCATCGATCAGTTCGCCGGCCGTCAGACCGATCGGTCCGATGCCGGCGGCAACCAGCCGGTCAGCCGCCGCGCCATGCAGGTGCACCGCGGCCATCAGCGCGGCTTCCGCTGCCCAGCCCTGTGCGATCAGGGCTGCGATCATGCCGGTCAGTACGTCGCCACTGCCGGCGGTTGCCAATCCCGGGTTGCCGGTTGCGTTGATTCGCCAGCGGCCGTCGGGCGAAGTGACGATGGTTCCGCATCCTTTCAGGGCGACCCATGCGTTGAAGCGCTCGGCGAGTTCAAGCGCGGCCGCGATGCGGTCTGCCTGAATCGTGGCCACGTCGCTGCCGAGCAGGCGCGCGGCTTCTGCCGGATGGGGCGTCAGCAGCGTCGGCAGGCGGCGCGTTGCCAGCGCGACATGCAGGTCGCCTTCTGCCGCAACCAGGTTCAGGGCGTCGGCATCGAGGACCAGGGGGATCTCCCGGGTCAAGGCAGCGGCCAGTAGCGCCTTGGCTTGATCCGACGTACCCAGGCCAGGGCCGCAGGCCAATACGGTCAGCTCGCTGTCGCGCAGTGCTTGTGGCGTGCGCAGCATCAGTTCGGGTTGCTGCGGGTCGAGCGGCAGTGAGTGCGCGTCGATCAGGCCAACATAGACCCGGCCGCCGCCCAGCCGCAAAGCAGCGCGTGCGGCCAGCAGGGCGGCGCCGGTCATGCCGGAGGCGCCGCCGAGAATGCCGACATTGCCGAAACTGCCTTTGTGGCTGTTGTGTGGTCGCGGCTTCAGGCTGCTGGCGAAGGCTTGCCGGTCGATGAGATGACCGGCGGACGGCGCGATGGCCTCGGCGTCAAGGTCGAGCGGCGCGAGTTGAATGTGGCCGCAGCAATCCGGGCCTTCGGCAGTGAACAATCCGGGTTTGCCGCCGATGAAGGTGAGCGTATGACTGGCGTGTATCGTCACACCCAAGCGCTTGCCGGTATCGGCGTCGAGTCCGCTTGGGCAATCGAGCGCGAGCAGCGGGCAACCATCGCGCTGAGCCAGTGCATTGGCCTGGCGGATCAGACCGGCAAAGGGGTCGCTGATCTCCCGGGTCAGGCCGATGCCGAAGAGTCCGTCGATGATCAGCGACCAGCGTCTTGCTTCGGGAATTGCGGTGTGGAAGTTGCCACCCGCGGCGAAGAAGCGCTGGTAGGCTTCGGCCGCATCGAGCGGCAGCCGTAGCGGATTGCCGAGAAAAACGACGTCGACGTCGAAGAAACACTGGCGTAACAGCCGGGCGGCCTCAAAGGCGTCGCCGCCGTTATTGCCGGGGCCGGCGAGAACGAGAATGGTGCCGCCACGATCCTGGCACAGCGTTGAGGCGAACTCGGCCGCAGCGCGGCCGGCGCGCTGCATCAGCGGCTGATCGGCGGCAGCGGCCTCGATACGGCGCAATTCGGCGGAGCGGTAGAGCGGGATGGCGGCGGGCATGATCGTCTCGTGGCGTCGAAAAGTTGTCGGGGTCGGCCGTGTACGGGCATCAACATACTACCCCGATCGCCGTGTGGATCGAAGTGGCTGCGACGTCGTTTGCGATGTCCTAAGTTGCGTTTCTTGATTCTCTTGACTCTGCGCGCTGCCGACTACAATGAAAGCGAGGCGCCGTTCGGTGGCAGCGCGGGGTGGACGGCGGAGAGGAGGGCAAGATGAAGATCCTTCTGGTGGATGATTCGCGATCCGTGGTGGCTGTTTTTTGCGAACGTCTGCACGCGTTCGGAAACGAGGTGTGCGTGGCGAGCCACGGTGGCGAGGGGGTCGAGCAGTTCCGCAAATTCGCCCCGGATCTGGTGCTGATGGACATCGAAATGCCGCACCTGAACGGATTCGAGGCGACGCGGCAGATTCGCGCGTTCGAGGCCGAGCAGAAGTGGGCGTGGACACCGGTCATTTTTTTGACCTCGGTGGGGACTGACGAAAATATCGTCACGGCCATCGAGGCGGGCGGCGATGATCTGATCGCCAAAAACGTTCCGGAATCCGTGCTGCGGGCCAAGATGATGGCGATGACGCGGGTTGCCGCCTTGCGCCAGGATGTGCTTGCCGCCAATCGGCAGATGGCCGAGGACATTCGCCGCCGTGAAGCCGCCGAGGCGGAACTGGCCTGCCGGTGCGACGAGTTGTCGGAACTCAATCTCAAATTGTCGCGGGTGCAGGGGCGATTGATTCAGAGCGAGAAAATGGCTTCCGTGGGACAGCTGGCGGCCGGGGTGGCGCACGAAATCGCGTTGCCGGTCGGTCTGGTGCGGGCCAATCTCGGTTCCGTGGAGGAAAGCGTCGACGATTTGCTGCGTCTGGTCGCGGCCTATCAGGCCGCGACGCCCGATCTGCCGCCGGCGCGCGTGGCCGCGATCGAAGCGTTGCAGCGGGACATCGACATGGATCGTCTGGTCCGGCAGGTGTCACCGTTGTGCCGCGAATCGCGTGAGCGTCTCGACCGGGTCAAGAAGATCGTGCACAGCCTCAAGGAATTCGCGCAGATCGGTTCTTCCTCGGACTGGCAACTCGCCGATTTGCACCGTGGCATCGACGCAACCCTCGATCTGCTTGGTGCCGAGGTCGCGGCCAAGGCGGATGTGGTGAAAGTCTATGGCGATTTGCCAGCGGTCGAGTGCGTGCCGAATCAGCTCAATCAGGTGTTTTTTGCCCTGCTGGTCAATGCGGAACATGCGTTCGGCAAGGCGCGCGGGTGCATCACGATCCGCAGCGGCGTGGCCAAGGATTCCGTCTGGCTGGAATTCGAGGACAACGGTTGCGGCATGCCGGACGACGTCCGCCGCCGAATCTTCGATCCATTTTTTACCACCAAGCCGCCGGGGAAAGGGCTGGGCCTCGGTTTGTCGCTCTCTTACGGCATCATCCGCAGCCATCAGGGCAACCTGACCGTGGACAGCGCGGTGGGGCGCGGTTCACGTTTTCGCATTACCCTGCCGGTCCGCCAGAGCGTCGCGATTTAGGGGCTGAGTATTTTGTCCGATGCGCTCGAGAGGATCCGATGTTTCCTTATGCGCAACAGCAACCGGCCTGTGCTTCTGTGCTCTCGGCTATAATGACGCTTTCTCCCTGTTTTCACGCGGTTTTCTGCCGCTGTTTTCCGTTTTTTCCTGGTGACCATGGCCGACATTCTCTTTTTGCGCGGAGCGCCCGCCTTTTCCATTTTCCGGCTGCAGGGCTTGCAGCAACGCATTCAGGCCGTTGCGCCGGGCGCGACCTGCGTCAGTGCCGAGTTCTGGCATTTCGCCAAGCTCAAGCAAGCCTTGGACGGCGAAAGTCGGCAGCAATTGGCCGACTTGCTGGAAGAGCGGCCTGCCGAGACGGCGAGCGGCGAGCTGTTTCTGGTGACGCCACGTGTCGGTACCATCTCGCCATGGTCATCGAAGGCCACCGATATTGCCTGGAACTGCGGTCTGTCCGCGATTGAGCGCATCGAGCGCGGCATCGCTTTTCGCATTGCGGGGGCCAAGCCAGCGCAACGCGATGTGCTGGCTGCCTTGCTGCACGATCGCATGATCGAAACCGTGCTCGGCAGTTTCGATGAAACCGCCGGTTTGTTCCGTCACTTTGCGCCGAAGCCGATGAGTAGCGTCGATCTGCTGGCCGGCGGCCGCGCCGCGCTGGTCGAGGCCAATACCCGCCTCGGTCTGGCGCTGTCCGAGGACGAGATCGACTATCTGGTCGAGGTGTTCGTGAACCAGGCCCGGCGCAATCCGACCGATGTCGAACTGATGATGTTCGCACAGGCCAACTCAGAACATTGCCGGCACAAGATTTTCAACGCATCGTGGATCATCGACGGCGAAGCGAAGAAGGAAACGCTGTTCGGCATGATTCGCGAGACACACGCCGCCCATCCGGAAGGCAACGTGGTGGTTTATTCCGACAACTCCTCGGTGTTCGAGGGCGCAGAAGTCGAACGCCTTTATCCCCGTGCCGACGGTACCTATGCTTACTGCAAGGAACTCACGCATATCCTGACCAAGGT
>CAYUYI010000085.1:0-8065 GCA_964448995.1 uncultured Propionivibrio sp.
TGGTGGAGAGGATGAGGATCGAACTCACGACCTCCGCATTGCGAACGCGGCGCTCTCCCAGCTGAGCTACCCCCCCACGAACCGGCGGAATTTTACGCGGGCCGATCGGACGCGTCAATTCCCATTTTCCTGATGCGCACCCTCAACAAAAAAGGCTTGCACGAGGCAAGCCTTTTTCTGGAACGCGCAGGAGAATTATTTCTTCTTCTTGCCCTTGGCGGTAGCAACAGCAGCCTTGAAGGTGGCGCCGGCGGAGAACTTTGGCACGGTCGTTGCGGCGATCTTGATCTTTTCGCCCGTCTTCGGGTTCTTGCCTTCGCGGGCAGCGCGGGGCGATGCCTTGAAGGAGCCGAAGCCGACGAGGCTAACGCCGTCGCCCTTGGCCACAGCCTGAACGATGGCTTCGATCACGGCATCCAGCGCCTTGCCGGAAGCAACCTTGGACAGTTCGGTTTTTGCAGCAATTGCATCGATCAATTCAGACTTGTTCATGGTATCTCCTGTTGGTGATTGTTGAGAGCCTCACTGGTACTCCGGCGCGATTCTTACATTTCAAATGCAAGCTGTGAAGGGGGTTTGACGGGGTTTTTGCAAAGAAAACCGTGATTTTGTTGTTTTTTCCTCATGCCGCGCCTAGCGTTTGCCTTTTAGCATCGGTTTCAGGAACCGCCCGGTATGACTGCCGGACGTTCCGGCGACGGCGCTTGGCGTGCCTGCAACGAGGATTTTTCCGCCCCCCTGGCCGCCTTCCGGGCCGAGGTCGACGATCCAGTCAGCGGTTTTGATGACATCGAGATTGTGTTCGATAACGACGACAGTATTGCCATGGTCAGCCAGACGGTGCAGCACCTTGAGCAGCATTTCGATATCCTGGAAATGCAGGCCGGTGGTGGGTTCGTCAAGGATGTAAAGCGTGCGTCCTGTGTCGCGTTTGGAGAGTTCCAGCGCAAGCTTGACGCGTTGCGCTTCGCCGCCCGAGAGTGTGGTCGCGGATTGGCCGAGTGTGATGTAGGAGAGACCGACATCCACCAGCGTTTGAAGCTTGCGGGCAACAACCGGTACCGCGTCGAAGAATTCGCGCGCCTGCTCGACGGTCATTTGCAGAATGTCGTGGATATTCTTGCCTTTATACTGAATTTCCAGCGTTTCGCGGTTGTAGCGATGGCCGTGACAGACATCGCAGGCGACGTAAATGTCGGGTAGAAAATGCATTTCAACTTTGATGACGCCGTCGCCTTGGCAGGCTTCGCAGCGACCGCCCTTGACGTTGAACGAGAAACGACCGGGGCCGTAGCCGCGTGCGCGGGACTCCGGTACCCCGGCGAACAGTTCGCGGATTGGCGTCAGCAAGCCGGTGTAAGTCGCTGGATTGGATCGTGGTGTGCGACCGATCGGCGACTGATCGACGTTGATGACTTTGTCGAACTGGTCGAGGCCGACGATCCCGTCATGTTCGGCGGGTTCGGTGGTGGAGCCATAGAGATATTTTGCGGCGGCGGCATAAAGGGTGTCATTGATCAGCGTCGACTTCCCCGACCCGGAAACGCCAGTGATGCAGGTAAACAAACCTACCGGTAGTTCCAGGGTGACGTTCTTTAGGTTGTTGCCGCGTGCACCGATGATCTTCAGTTGTCGTTCCTGATCGGCGCGGCGGGGCGTGCTCGGCGCTTCGATGCGACGGCGACCGGCGAGATAGTCCCCTGTCATTGATTCGGGGTTGGCGATGACCTGTTTCGGTGTGCCCTCGGCGACGATGGCGCCGCCATGTATGCCAGCACCCGGGCCAATGTCGACAACATAGTCGGCGCTGCGGATGGCGTCCTCGTCGTGCTCGACGACAATCACTGTGTTGCCGATGTCACGCAGGTGATGCAAGGTT
This sequence comes from uncultured Propionivibrio sp., assembly GCA_964448995.1. Classification (GTDB taxonomy): domain Bacteria; phylum Pseudomonadota; class Gammaproteobacteria; order Burkholderiales; family Rhodocyclaceae; genus Propionivibrio. The sequence continues at coordinate 1,880 of CAYUYI010000085.1, forward strand.
TCCAGCAGGCGGTGATTGTCGCGCTGGTGCAGGCCGATGGAGGGTTCGTCCAGTACGTACATGACGCCTGTCAACCCGGAGCCGATCTGCGAAGCGAGGCGGATGCGTTGTGCTTCTCCGCCGGAAAGGGTTTCCGCAGAGCGGTCGAGGGACAGGTAGTCGAGTCCGACATTGATCAGGAACTGCAGGCGGGCGGTGATTTCCTTGAGCACCTTTTCAGCGACCTGTGCCTTGTTGCCGGAGAGCTTGAGGTTGAGGAAGTAATCACGTGTCTGCTTGAGCGGCAAGCGGCTGATTTGGTGCAGGGTCAATGCCTCGGTACCGTTACCGATGTGCACGTGGCGGGCTTCTTCGCGCAGACGAGCCCCATTGCAGTCGGGGCAGGTCTTGTTGCTGATCAGTTTGGCGAGTTCTTCGCGTACGGCGACTGAGTCGGTCTCCTTGTAGCGACGCTCGAGATTGTGCACGATGCCTTCAAAGGCATGGTCACGGTCAAAGCGCGTTCCTTTTTCGTTGAGATAACGGAATCGGATGATTTCTCGTCCAGAACCATACAGCACGATGTTTTGAATACGATCGGGAAGTTTCTCGAAGGGGCACTCGATATCGAAGTCGTAGTGGTCGGCCAGCGAGGTGAGCAGTTGGAAATAGAACTGGTTGCGGCGATCCCAGCTGCGGATTGCGCCGGCAGCCAGCGACAGTTCCGGATGGACGACGATGCGCTTGGGATCAAAAAACTGGATGACGCCGAGACCGTCACATTTCGGGCACGCCCCCATCGGGTTGTTGAACGAGAAGATGCGCGGCTCGAGTTCCTGAAGGGAATACGAACATATCGGGCAGGCGAATTTCGCCGAAAACAGGTGTTCCTTCTCGGTATCCATCTCGTAGGCGATGGCACGGCCATCGGCATGGCGCAGCGCGGTTTCGAACGATTCAGCGAGGCGCTGGCGCATGTCGTCGCGTATCTTCAGCCGGTCCACCACGACGTCGATCGTGTGCTTCTGGGTTTTGGCCAGTTTCGGTAAAGCGTCGATTTCGCAGATCTTGCCGTCGACGCGCAAGCGGGCGAAGCCCTGGGCGCGCAGTTCGGCGAAAAGATCGAGTTGCTCGCCCTTGCGGTTGGCGACGACGGGCGCGAGAATCATCAGCTTGGTATCGGCTGGCAACGCCAGCACATGGTCGACCATCTGCGAGACAGTCTGGGCATCGAGTGGTTGCCCGTGCTCGGGACAGAACGGCGTGCCGGCGCGGGCAAAAAGCAGCCGCAGATAGTCGTGAATTTCGGTGACTGTGCCAACCGTTGAGCGCGGGTTGTGGCTGGTGGCTTTCTGTTCGATCGATATGGCCGGTGACAGGCCTTCAATGAGGTCAACGTCCGGTTTGTCCATCATCTGGAGAAATTGCCGGGCGTAGGCCGACAAGGACTCGACGTAGCGGCGTTGGCCTTCGGCATAGAGCGTATCGAAGGCCAGAGAGGACTTGCCGGACCCCGAGAGACCGGTGATGACGATCAAGCGGTTACGCGGCAGATCGAGGCTGATGTTCTTGAGATTGTGCGTGCGCGCGCCGCGTATGCGTATTTCTTGCAGTCCGTCCATGAGATGCTGTCTGGGAGATCGAAACAAACTTGTTAATATACGCAATTACGACAACGCGAACCAATCTGCGTTCCGCTTTGTCTATGTTGATTCTCGTTTTTGGTCCGGAAACCCCGTTAATCACGGCGGACGCAGTGCGCTTGCCGAACGGTCTGGTGCGTGCAGCGTCCGGTCAGCTGCCGAATAGTTGGAGATAGCAAAGCAAACCTTTGTTTCTCGCGGTGCCGCCGTGGTTGGATGTTTTTTTAGGCATATTCCTTCGCATGCTTTCTCCCTCTCATGAACCGATGACGCCCGCTGAGCGTCGTGCCGGTGTTGGTCTGGCTTCGGTCTTCGCGCTGCGCATGCTCGGCATGTTTCTGATCCTGCCGGTGTTTTCGGTGGCCGCCAAGCAATTGCCGGGCGGGGATGACTTTACCTTGATTGGAATGGCGTTGGGCGCCTATGGCCTGACGCAGGCGATTTTCCAGATTCCGTTCGGAATGGCCTCGGATCGCTATGGACGCAAGCCCGTGATCGTCTTCGGCCTGCTGCTGTTCGGTGCCGGTTGTGTGGTCGCTGCCTTGGCCAGCGATCTTTACTGGATGATCGCTGGGCGCGTGTTGCAAGGTGCCGGCGCAATTTCGGCCGCGGTGAGTGCGCTGGCGGCTGATCTGACCCGAGATCAGCATCGTACCAAGGTGATGGCCATGATCGGCTCTTCGATTGGTTTGGTGTTCGCCGGATCGCTGGTGCTAGCGCCGCTGATGCATGCGTGGATCGGCCTGTCGGGAATTTTTGTGCTCACCGGTGTGTTGTCGCTCGCAGCGATTGGGGTGGTGCTGCGCGTTGTGCCGGATGCGGCGCTTCCTCAACCGCTGCATAGGCTTTCCCCGGAGGCCGGTAGTGTTCGGCGTCTGCTCGACCCGCAATTGCTGCGTCTGAATTTCGGGATTTTTTCGTTACATCTCATGCAGATGGCCATGTTCATGGTGATTCCCTCGGCCCTGAAAGTGGCTGGAGGTCTGCCGCTTGCCGAACACTGGAAAGTCTATCTTCCGGCCGTGCTCTGTTCTTTTCTGGTGATGGTGCCGGCAATTATTCTGGCCGAACGGCGCGCACAGATGAAGCCGGTCTTTCTTGGCGCCGTTGCCTTGCTCTTGTTGACTGAGGTCGGGTTTGTGTTCGGACGGGAGAATCTGGCTGCGCTCGCAGCGCTGGTGCTGGCGTTTTTTATCGCCTTCAATACGCTGGAAGCGATGTTGCCTTCGTTGGTCTCGCGGATGGCACCCGCGCATCAGCGCGGCCTGGCGCTCGGCGTGTATAACACGATGCAGTCATGCGGCATTTTTGTTGGCGGTGGTGTGGGCGGCTGGTTGCTGCAAAACGCTGGCGGTAGTGCAGTCTTTCTCGGCTGTGCTCTGTTGGCGCTCTTCTGGCTGGTGCTGGCCGCCGGGATGGTGTCCTCGTTACGCAAGCAGCCGCCGGCAGGATAAGCCTTTATAATCGCTTCTTTTCAAAAACCCACTTAGAACTCTGGGAGATAACATGGCTTCGGTCAACAAAGTGATTCTTGTCGGCAATCTGGGGCGCGACCCGGAATCTCGCTACGGCGCCGACGGCAGTGCCATCGTCAACGTGTCGCTGGCGACTACCGATAATTGGCGTGACAAGGCCAGCGGCGAACGCAAGGAAGCGACCGAATGGCATCGCCTGGTATTTTTCGGCAAGCTCGCCGAGATTGCCGGTCAATATCTGAAGAAGGGGTCACAGATTTATGTCGAAGGACGGCTGCGCACGCGCAAGTGGCAGGACAAGGATGGGCAGGAGCGCCAGACGACCGAAATCGTCATTGAGGAAATGAAAATGCTCGGTAGCCGCCAGGGGATGGGCGAACCGTCCTCATCTTACGGAGGTGATTCGGCGCCGGCCCCCGCACAGTCTTTTGGGGGCGCCAAGCCGGCGGCGGCCAAGAAGGCTAGCTTTGACGACATGGACGACGATATTCCGTTCTAAAGTACACCTCATATAAAAAGGTAAACAAAGCCCAGAGTCCGTTGTGGACTCTGGGCTTTTTGTTGTCTTTGTTTCCGCTTAGTGGCTGGCGATGATTTCGGCGATTGCTTTGCCGAGATCACTGGTCTTGGCCTTGCCCCCAAGATCCGGTGTATGCGGACCTTCGGCCAGTACCATTTCGATGGCCTTCAGCACGTCGGCTGCCGCCTCCGGATAGCCGAGATGTTCGAGCATCATCGAGCCGGCCCAGATCTGCCCGATCGGGTTGGCGATCTGTTGCCCGTAGATATCCGGTGCAGACCCGTGTACCGGTTCGAATAGCGACGGGAACTTACGCTCCGGATTGAGGTTGGCCGATGGGGCGATGGCAATCGTGCCGGTGCAGGCCGGGCCGAGGTCGGAGAGGATGTCGCCGAACAGATTGGAGGCCACGACAACGTCAAACCAGTCGGGATGACGGACGAAGTTGGCCGTCAGAATGTCGATGTGAAACTTGTCGGTGCGGATATTCGGGTATTCCTTGCCGATCGCAGCGAAGCGTTCGTCCCAGTACGGCATCGAGATCGAGATGCCGTTCGACTTGGTTGCCGAGGTCAGGTGTCTCTTCGGACGCTTCTGCGCGAGTTCGTAGGCGAAGCGGATGACGCGGTCTACGCCGATGCGCGTGAACACGCTCTCTTGCAGGACAAACTCGCGTTCGGTGCCCTCGAACATTTTGCCGCCGACGCTCGAATATTCGCCTTCGGTATTTTCGCGCACGATATAGAAATCAATGTCGCCAGGCAGACGGCCGGCGAGCGGCGACTGGACGCCGGGCATGAGCCGCGCTGGGCGCAGGTTGACGTACTGGTCGAATTCGCGGCGGAATTTAAGCAACGAACCCCACAACGAGACGTGATCAGGCACCTTTTCTGGCCAACCGACCGCGCCGAAGAAAATGGCGTCGTGCCCGCCGATTTTTGCCTTCCAATCTTCGGGCATCATCGTGCCGTGCTTCAGGTAATAGTCGCAACTCCAGTCGAATTCATCCCACTGGAAGGCAATGTTGTACTTGCGCGCAACCGCGTCGAGGCAGCGCAGTCCCTCGGGAACGACTTCTTTGCCTATGCCGTCGCCGGCGATGACCGCGATTCGATGATGGGGCATGAGCGTTCTCCTGATGATGATTGATATCCGGTCGCTGCGGTATTTAGGCGGTTGCTGGCCTTTGTGGATTCTACCGTTACCGTTCGATGTTTGAGTTCTTCTGTGTGGCATGAAATCGTGCGCCCGATTCCGAAATGTATCCAGATATGGTGTTTTCGCTCGCATTTGACGAAAGCGATTTTGGATGTCGGCCAAGTCGACTACGCTGAATGCGTTGCCATGTTTTGATCCAATCTCTATTGGGTTAAAAAAGCAGAACAACGTTCCATTTTTCAAAATCAGGTGATATATTTGAAGAATGTTGTTTCGATTTGGGCGCCAGAAAAGGTGGTTCAATATTCAACGTGGGAGAGATTGTTGTGAATAGTGATCATGTGGTCCTCGTCGCCGATTGCGACCATCCGGACATCGAAATCGAGAAGCAGGTTCTTGCCGATGTCTGTGCGAATCTACCTTGGCTCAAATGTCGAACCGAAGATGAGGTGATCGAGCAGTGTGCCGAGGCAGACGGGCTGATCATCATGTACGCGCCACTGACACGGCGGGTGATGCAACACTTGAAACGATGCAAGATCATTGCCCGTTATGGCGTCGGGGTCGATACCATCGACCTGAAGGCGGCTGCGGAATTCGGGATTGTTGCCAGCAATGTTCCCGATTACGGGACACAGGAAGTGTCGGATCACGCGCTGGCCATGATGTTGTGCCTGACTCGGAAGATCGCCTCGACCAACAGTCTGGTCAAGCGAGGGCAGTGGGATTTTCGTCTTTCGCAACCGATTTTCCGCCATCAGGTGCAGACGATTGGCATCGTCGGAATCGGTCGCATTGGCAGTGCCATGGCGCACAAAGCGCACGCGCTCGGCATGCGTGTGCTGGCGTTCGACCCATGTCTGAAGAATCGTGACAGGGTTCCCGAGTATGTCACGCTGGTTTCGCTGGAAGAACTGCTGCGTGAATCGGATGTGGTCTCGGTGCATTGTCCGCTGACCGAGGAAACGCGTGACCTGATTGACGAAGCGGAATTTCGTCTGATGAAGCCGACGGCGTATCTGGTGAATACGGCGCGCGGAAATATCGTCAATGAGATCGCGCTTGAAAAAGCACTGGCTGAAAAGCGGTTGGCCGGAGCCGCGCTCGATGTGCTCAGTGTCGAGCCGGGTCGAGCGGATCATCCTTTGTTCAAGTACGACAATTTCCTGTGTACGCCACATATGGCTTGGCACTCAACGGAGTCGGCTCAGGAACTCAAGCGCAAAGCAGCGGAGGAGGTGCGTCGCGTATTGCGCGGCGAGGCGCCGTTGTATCAAGTGAACAAGTTCTGACGATAGCGATTTTTTTCGGCTGCGTCGTAATCATGACATTTGTTTTTCGGAGGAGTGCGGTGATATGAAGAGCATCATTTACAAAGGGGCAGGGGAGGTGGTGTCGGAAGAGAAAGCGG
>CAYUYI010000086.1:0-8028 GCA_964448995.1 uncultured Propionivibrio sp.
ATCCACGTTGTACCAAACGAACCGTGCGACGGAAATTCATCACCGCCAGCACGGCGGCCGCCAGGCCGGCGACCGCCGGATAGCGCTTGACATAGCCGACACCGACCTCCACCTGCGCTCGCACGTGGTCAACTTTGTCCAGCGCTGCGCGTACCGGCTGAACTTCGTTAATCAACACGTAACGCTGCGTGGTGATGCGCTCAAGCAGACGTCCGCGCTCGAGGTGCACTTCATTCAGCCGGCGTATCATGGCCCAAGGTCGCTTTGAGTTGCCGCAGATCTTCTTCCAGTTCGGCGATGCTGGCCGCAAACATCCGCTCGGGCCGTTGCAGCGCCTGCCGCAAGCCCAGCAAAAAATAGAAGCCAAGCGCCAGCAAAATGCCGCATGCGCAGCCAAGAACAAAGACCCGGCTCTCCCAGAACAGGACAGTCAGGAACAGGATCAGCACGAGCGCGCCAGCGCCCAGAAAAAACACTGTGCCGAGCGCCGTCAACAGAATGCGCAGTGCGCGCAGCTTCTCTTCTTCAATTTCGTTGGCAAGAAGAGCCAGCCGCGTCTGTCCGCTGGCCAGCAGCGTCGCGCCGATATTCTTCAAGGCGGCGAAAAGGCCGCCTCGTCCGGCGGAAAATTCGTCCATGCGGCGAAAACTCAGCGACGGCTGACGATGACACCGATCAGGAAGCCGATCCCGGCAGCCACGCCGACCGCCTGCCACGGGTTCTCTCTGACGTACTCATCAGTGACCCGCGCGGCAGCCCGCGTCTTGTCGACAACGATGGCTTCGGCATCAGCGAGGCGGAGTTTTGCATCATTCAGGCGTGTGCTGACGCGCTCGCGCAACTCGGCCATTTTTTCGCCGGCGACACCCGCCGTGGCACGAAGAATCTCTTCGGCGTCAGCAACGACGGTCTTCAGATCTTCGACAAGCTTTTGCTTGTTGCAGCAATTGAGTTCGGAATAGTCAGACATGGCAAACCCCATAATAAAAGATGGCGATAGTGTGTCGCCGATTCAAAAACACGCGCACTTGCCTGTGCAGGGTATCCAATTTGCCGTCACTAAGCAATGCGGAAAACTACGGAACGACGTCATAATCGATCAAGAGCGGTGCATGGTCGGAAAAGCGCTGCGCCTTATAAATCGTCGCCAGACGCGCGCGCGCAGCCAGGCGCGGCGTAGCCAACTGGTAGTCGAGCCGCCAGCCGACGTTCTTTGCCCATGCCTGCCCGCGATTGCTCCACCACGTATAACAGGCATCCGTCGCCTCCGGATGCAGGCGCCGATAGACATCCTGCCAACCCGCTTCTTCCAATACTTTGCTCATCCATGCCCGTTCCTCGGGCAAAAAGCCGGAGTTCTTCTGATTACTCCGCCAATTTTTCAGGTCGATTTCCTGGTGAGCGATATTCCAGTCACCACACACGACAATATCGCGTCCGCTGGCCGCCAATTCGGCCATCAGCGGAAAGAAACTCGCCATGAAGCGAAATTTGGCCGCCTGCCGTTCGGGAGAACTTGATCCGGACGGCAGGTAGAGCGAAATCACCGACAGTTGGCCGAAATCCGCACGCAGATAACGTCCCTCGGCATCGAACTCGGCGTCGCCAATTCCTTCGATGACCGCATCCGGCTGGCGGCGGCACCACAAACCAACACCGCTGTAGCCTTTCTTCGCCGCCAGATGGTAGTAACCATGAAGTCCTGCGGGTGCGTGCATCTCGTCGGCCAGATCGGTCAGTTGCGCCTTGACTTCCTGCACGCACACGACATCCGCCTGCTGACTCACCAGCCAAGGCAAAACGCCTTTGCGCCAAGCCGAGCGAATGCCGTTGAGATTTAGGGTAATGATGCGTAACATGTGATACTCGTATCTGAATTTTTGCTTGGTATCTTATGGACTTTCGTCAGGAATTCATCGAATTCGCACTCAACCAGAACGTGCTGCGTTTTGGCGAATTCAAGACCAAGGCAGGACGACTGTCGCCCTACTTTTTCAACGCCGGCCTGTTCAATGACGGGGCGTCGCTGGATCGGCTGTCACAATTCTACGCCATGGCCATCCTTGCTGGCGGCACGCCGGTCGACATGTTGTTCGGGCCCGCCTACAAGGGCATTCCGCTGGTCGCTGTGAGCGCGCTAGCGCTGGCCCGCACTGGCCACAATCTTCCCTTCGCCTTCAACCGCAAGGAAGCCAAGGATCACGGCGAGGGCGGCAACATCATCGGTTCGCCGCTGACGGGCCGCGTCCTGATTATCGACGATGTCATCTCGGCAGGCACCTCGGTACGCGAATCGGTGGAAATCATCCGTGCCGCGGGCGCCACCCCCTGCGGCGTCGTCATCGCTCTGGATCGCATGGAGCGCGGCACCGGAGAATTGTCGGCGGTACAGGAAGTCCGTCGCGACTTCGGCATTCCCGTGGTCGCCGTCGCCACGCTCGATGACCTGATGACATACCTGCGCAACCGCACCGACTTCAAGGAACACGAAGCGGCGGTCGCGCGTTATCGGCAGCAGTACGGTGTCAGCCACGCGGCCTAATTGTCTGGCGGCATTGGCCGTCCTGGCATTCGCCCAAACCCCCGCATTCGCTGCAGGCCAGTTCTTTTGCTGCCACGATGCGACGGGCAAACAGGTGTGCGGCGACATCTTGCCGCAGGCGTGTTACGGGCGTGCCTATCGAGAAGTTGGCAGCAACGGACAGACGATTCGCACGTTCGATGCACCACTGACGGCCGAACAGCGCGCCTTGCGCACCGCAGAAGAAGAAAAGAAACGCATCGAAGATGAAAAGCGCAAGGAACAGCAGCGCAAGGATCAGGCCCTGCTCAACACCTACGGCAGTGAGCGCGATATCGATGCCATGCGCACGCGGGCAGAGACCGATGTGTTCCAATCGATTCGCAACGCCGAAACCAAGATCACCGAAATCCAGCAGCTCCGCAGAAAATTCGAAAACGAGGCCGAGTTCTACAAAAACAAGAAACTGCCGCCGGAGATCAAGAAAGGGCTGGACGACGCCGACTTTGAGATCAAGGCACAGGAATCAATCATCGAAGCCAAAAAGAAGGAACTTGTGGCGGTTCGTGCGAAATATGACATCGACAAACAACGCTACATCGATCTGAGCCGGCGCCAACGCGCGCAGTAGAACTGCTCTCATCATCCCGGAACACATCGCCCCGGGAACAACGAATCAGTGACCGCCAAGTTTTTGCCGCAACAGTTCATTGACCTGCTGCGGGTTAGCTTTGCCCTTGGTCGCTTTCATCGCCTGCCCGACCAGGGCATTGAAGGCTTTTTCCTTGCCCGCCTTGAACTCTGCGACCATCGCCGCATTGGCAGCGAGCACCTCGTCGATCAATTTCTCGATCGCCCCCGTATCGGTAATCTGCTTGAGCCCCTGTTTCTCGATAACTTCGTCGGCGCTCTGGCCCTCACCATTCCATAGCGCCTCGAAGACCTTCTTGGCGATATTGTTGGAAATCGTGTTGTCGGCGATGCGCGCGACGAGGCCGCCGAGCTGCGCAGCGGACACCGGCGAGTCGGCCAGGTCCTTGCCGTCCTTGTTGAGTCGTGCGGCCAGATCGACCGAAACCCAGTTGGCACAGGGCTTTGCACTGCCTTTTCCGGCCACCGCAACGGCTGCTTCGAAGTAATCCGCCGTCTCCAACGAGGTCGTCATCGTCGTCGCATCGTAACCCGACAGACCAAAATCCGTCATGAAGCGTTGTTTTTTGGCGGCCGGCAATTCAGGCATTGTCGTCCGCGTACGCTCCACCCAGTCACGATCGATCACGAGCGGCAACAGATCGGGATCGGGAAAATAACGATAGTCGTGTGCGTCCTCTTTCGAACGCATGGCGCGCGTCTCGCCGGTATCCGGATCAAACAGCACGGTCGCCTGTTGAATGGCACGCCCCTCCTCAATTTCGGCGATCTGCCAATGCACCTCGTAATCGATCGCCTGCTGCATGAAGCGGAACGAGTTGAGATTCTTGATCTCGCGCCGGGTACCGAATTCTGCCTGCCCGACCGGCCGCACCGAGACATTGGCGTCGCAGCGGAACGAACCCTCCTGCATATTGCCGTCGCAGATACCGATCCAGCGTACCAGCGCGTGCAGCGCACGGGCGTAGGCCACCGCCTCCGCCGAGGAACGCATTTCGGGTTCGGTCACGATTTCAAGCAGTGGCGTTCCCGCCCGGTTAAGATCGATCCCCGATTTGCCATGAAAGTCCTCGTGCAGGGATTTTCCGGCATCTTCCTCAAGATGGGCACGCGTCAGATTGATCGTCTTCTCGATGGCTGATTCGCCTTGGCCTACCTGGATGACGACCTTGCCGCCAACCACCACCGGCAACTCGTACTGGCTGATCTGATATCCCTTGGGGAGATCGGGGTAGAAGTAGTTCTTGCGCGCGAAAACCGATTTCGGCGCCACCTGCCCGTCAACCGCCAGGCCGAACCGAATCGCACAATCTACGGCACCTTTATTGAGTACCGGCAACACTCCGGGCAAGGCGAGATCCACCGCGTTCGCCTGCACGTTCGGCTCGGCGCCAAAAGCCGTCGAACTCCCGGAAAATATCTTCGATTTCGTCAGCAGTTGTACGTGCGTCTCGATGCCGATGACGACTTCCCATTGTTTCATTACTTATCACTCACTCGTCATGCACAGCGACCGCTGCGCGTATCCACCAGAATCGGCCAGAGATAACTGAACGCGTCACCACTGCATTTGGCCTGACAGCCATTAAAGGCGACCGTGACGCCTTTGTCCTGTTCCCACATGCGAACCGTGCAGGCGGTCTCGCGGTCACTCAGAACAACATTCGGCAATTTCGCCGTCTGTTCAAAATGCTTCATGTCGAAACGACACAGCCCCTGTTTCGGAATCGTCACCTCGGCGACGAAACGCTTGACCTCGGCCTTGTTGACCTGCAGATCCATCCGTCCATGCCCACCCGCCACGTCTTTGAAATTGCATCGGGTACGCACTTCCAAGGGCGTTTCCGGCATGGCCTTCAGGGATCGGCCGAGCAGATGTTTGAGTGGCTGCGAGCGAATCGACTCCTTGGCAACCGGCGTCGCCGCCGGGGCTTCGGGCTTCAAGGCGACCGGTTCAGGTGTGGGGTCAGGAGTTGCACAGGCACTCAGCAACAGAAGCCCAAAGATCGGGAAATAGCGCTTCATCAATGCCTCAATCCAGCTTGGCCGGACGCAGCCGATGCCACTCCGTCGCCTGCTGGTAGCGATGCGCGACGTTGAGCAGACGTGCCTCACTGAAATAATCGCCGATCAGTTGCAGACCGACCGGCAGGCCGTCCGCCAGGCCGCAGGGCAGCGACACGCCGGGCAACCCCGCCAGATTGACAGCAATCGTGTAGATGTCGGAAAGATACATCTGCACCGGATCGTCCGTCTTTTCACCGAGTCGGAAGGCTGTCGTCGGGCTGGTCGGACCGAGGATCACGTCGCACTGCCGGAAGGCAGCGACGAAATCGTTGGCGATCAGCCGCCGAATGCGCTGTGCTTGCAGGTAATAGGCGTCGTAGTAACCGTGCGAGAGCACATAGGTGCCGATCAGGATTCTCCGCTTCACTTCGTCACCGAAACCTTGGGCACGGCTCTTGGCGTACATATCGTTGAGATCGGCGTAATCCGGTGCGCGGTAGCCATAGCGCACCCCGTCGTAGCGCGAGAGATTGGAGCTGGCTTCGGCCGGGGCGATGACATAGTACGCCGGCACCGCCAGCTTCATGTTCGGCAGACTGACTTCAACCGTCTCGGCGCCGAGTTTGCGGTAGTCGGCAATTGCGGCCTCGATGCGCTGCATCACTCCGGCATCGCAGCCTTCGCCAAAAAACTCTTTCGGCAAGCCGATCCTGAGACCGGTCAACGGCATCTCCAGATCGCGCGTATAGTCTTCGCCCGGACGTTCAAGACTGGTCGAATCGCGTTCGTCGAAGCCCGCCATGACATTAAGCAACAGCGCGCAATCTTCGGCGGTCTGTGCCATCGGCCCACCTTGATCGAGCGACGAAGCGTAGGCAATCATGCCGTAGCGCGAAACGACACCGTAGGTCGGCTTGAGGCCGGTCAGGTTGCACATCGCCGCCGGCTGACGGATCGAGCCGCCAGTATCGGTCCCGGTCGCCGCCGGCGCCATCTGCGCTGCAACCGCCGCCGCAGAGCCGCCCGAGGAACCGCCGGAAACGCGCGTCACGTCCCACGGGTTTTTCACCGCGCCGAAGTACGAAGTTTCATTCGACGAACCCATGGCGAATTCGTCCATGTTCGTCTTGCCGAGAATGACCGCACCTGCCGCGTTGAAACGTTCGATTACCGTCGCGTCGTAAGGACTGACAAAGTTGCCGAGCATTTTCGAGCCACAGGTCGTGCGCCACCCTTGCGCACAGAAGATATCCTTCTGCGCCAGCGGAATACCGGTCAAACCGCCTCCTTGACCCGCCGCAATGCGGGCATCTGCCGCCCGCGCCTGGGCCAGACTCCTGTCCGGATCGACCGTGATAAAGGCATTGACCAGCGGATTGAGGCGGGCGATCCGGTCCAGACAGAGCTGCGTCAGCTCAACGCTGGAAATTTCCTTGCTCGCCAGTGCCTGCGCGAGATCCTTGACGCTGCGTCCGATCATTCGATCACCTTCGGCACCAGAAACAGCCCTGCCTCGACCTCGGGCGATACGGCCTGATAGGCGTCGCGCCGATTCGTTTCGGTCACCGCGTCGGGGCGCAGACGCTGCGCCAGATCCTGCGCATGGGCCATCGGCTCGATGCCGCGAGTGTCGACCGCCTGCATTTCCTCAATCAGGGCAAAAATTCCGTTGAGGTGGCCGCGCGTCGTTTCCGCTTCGGCATCACTGATTTCGATTCGCGCAAGCTGCGCGACGCGGCGAACTTGTTCCAGAGAGAGCGACATTGGGAGAAAACTGGATTATTAAAAGGTAGCCACATAAGGTATCATAAAAGCTTTATATCCCGCACCCCAGCGGAGCTTTCTCGGATATCCAGGCATGTTCAGTTTCCTGCGCAGTTACTTCTCCAACGATCTCGCGATCGACCTTGGCACGGCCAACACCCTGATCTATGTTCGGGGCAAAGGCATCGTGCTCGATGAACCGTCCGTTGTCGCCATCCGCATGGAAGGCGGGCCGAATTCGAAAAAAACCATCCAGGCCGTCGGCCATGGCGCCAAAGAGATGCTCGGCAAGGCTCCGGGGGCGATTACCGTCATCCGCCCAATGAAAGACGGCGTCATCGCCGACTTCACGGTCACCGAGCAGATGCTCAAGCAGTTCATCCGCAAGGTTCACGATTCCCGCCTGCTCTCGCCGAGCCCGCGCATCATCATCTGCGTGCCTTCCGGATCGACGCAGGTGGAGCGCCGCGCCATCCGTGAATCGGCCATCGGCGCCGGCGCCAGCCAGGTCTTCCTGATCGAAGAGCCGATGGCGGCGGCCATCGGTGCGGATCTGCCAGTCGCCGAGCCGACCGGTTCCATGGTCGTCGACATCGGCGGCGGCACTACCGAGGTCGGCGTCATTTCCCTTGGCGGCATGGTCTATGCCGGATCGGTGCGCGTCGGCGGCGACAAGCTCGACGAGGCGATCATCAACTACATCAGCCGCAACTACGGCATGCTCATTGGCGAGAACACCGCCGAAAGCATCAAGAAGCAGATCGGTTCTGCCTTTCCCGGCACCGAGGTGCGCGAGATGGAAGTTTCCGGGATCAACAAGGCCGAGGGCATTCCACGCAAATTCACGATTTCCTCGAACGAAATCCTCGAAGCCCTGACCGACCCGCTCAACAGCATCGTTTCAGCGGTCAAGTCGGCACTCGAAAAGACCCCGCCCGAACTCGGCGCCGACATTGCCGACAAGGGCATGGTCCTGACCGGCGGCGGCGCGCTGCTGCGCGACCTTGATCGGCTGCTGATGGAAGAGACGGGTCTGCCGGTCATCGTCGCCGAGGAACCGCTGACCTGCGTGGCGCGCGGTTGCG
>CAYUYI010000087.1:0-7919 GCA_964448995.1 uncultured Propionivibrio sp.
TCTGCAGATCGAGTTCGGTCAACGGATGCCGGCTGTCCATAATCAGCACCAACCCGACCAACGGCAAGCGATAGCGCAAATAGGGGGCCAGCAAACCTTCCCATTGAGCCCGGATTTCTTCTGGTGCTTTGGCAAAGCCGTAGCCTGGCAAATCGACGAAATATTTGCCATCTTCAAGCGTAAAAAAATTGAGATGCTGTGTCCGTCCTGGCGTTTTGGAGACAAACGCCAAACGTGTGTGGTTGGCCAGCGTATTGATCGCCGAAGACTTCCCTGCGTTCGAACGGCCGGCAAACGCGACTTCGCGCAGCGAATCTGTGGGAAGATCGTTGAGGTTGGCAACGGTTGTGGAAAAAACCGCACTGCGGAAGATGGACATAAGCAAACCGTTAGGCCGAAAAGCACTGTGCTAAAGTGCTATAGAATAACAGCTTTGTGGCATGGTTTCTCTGCCCCCGGCTCAGCAAAGGAGTTCTTTTCATGACTCGTATTCCGGCATTCGCCGCCTTGACGGTTTTCTGTTTTGGCATCCAAGCTGCAGAAAACACGCATGCCGACCTTGCCAAAGCCAAGGCAACGGCAGAAACCGTGTGCGTTGCCTGTCATGGCAGCGACGGCAACAGCCCAACCCCCGCCAATCCGATTCTGGCCGGACAGCATCGCGACTATCTTTTCAAACAGTTGGCGGAATTCAAATCGACCGACGGCAAGCCGCAGGTACGTGTCAACGCCACCATGCTGGGAATGACGGCCAGCCTGAACACGGAAGATATGCGCGGCCTTGCGCTTTATTTTTCACAACAGAAGCAAAAACCCGCCAGCGCCGTTGACGCCAAGCGGGTAGAGGCCGGCAAGATTCTCTGGCGTCGCGGCGATCCCGACAAGGGGATTCCCGCTTGTGCCGGCTGCCACGGCCCTGCCGGCGCAGGCATTCCTTCGCAGTATCCAAGGCTCGCCGGGCAGCACGCGGAGTACACGGAAACCCAGCTGAAGAACTTTCGTAGCGAGGAACGCTCAAACGATCCGGAGAGAATGATGCGCACAATTGCCGACAAACTCTCCGACAAACAAATCAAGGCCGTGGCAGACTACATTGCCGGGTTGCGCGCACAGTGATTTCTTTGCCAACAAAAAGGGGGGCACCATGAGGACACTCAAACAACTGATCGACGCCAAAGACAAACGGCTTGCTTTTGTCACCCCGGATCAAACCGTGCTGCGCGCCCTTGAAATCATGGCAGAGGCCGACGTCGGTGCCTTGCTCGTGCTGGACGGAAGAAACCTTCTGGGTGTGTTTTCCGAGCGTGACTATGCCCGCAAGGTCATCCTGCAAGGCAAGGCCTCGCGCAACACCGCTGTCAGTGAAGTCATGTCCGACAAAGTTTACAGCGTGACCACGGAACAGTCGATTGAAGACTGCATGGCCATCATGACGGACAAGCACGTCCGGCACCTGCCCGTCGTCGACAAGACCGGCAACGTCCTCGGCATCGTCTCCATTGGCGACGTGGTCAAGGAAATTGTCACCGAGCAGAAATTCATCATCAGCCAGCTGGAAAATTACATCACCGGCTGATCACTGGGCGCTACCGACAAAAAGAGCAGGGCGCGCCCTGCTCTTTTCATTCAATGCCAGCGAAAAAACGGCCGCCCCCCGCGCCGGACAGCCGCCTACTTGATTTCCAATAGACTTGCGTCCCACTTCGCCTGTTTTTCGAAGCCAAGCAAGTTCGCCGTCGTCGCAGCAATATTCGACAAACCGGCCTCTGGCGTCTGTTTCAGACCAAGTTTTCGCCCCGTCACATTGTCGTAGAGAATCAGCGGCACCGGATTCAGCGTGTGCGCCGTCTTGGCCTTGAATGAACCATCCTTGTTCTGGGCCGGTTGCTTGGTCTTCTTGTCAAGTTCGTACATTTCGTCGGCGTTGCCGTGGTCAGCCGTAATCAATGCGATACCGCCGAGCGCGTCGATCACCGGCAGGAGACGCGCGAGCGCCAGATCAACGGCTTCAACGGCCATTGTTGCGGCACGGAAGTTCCCGGTGTGACCGACCATATCGCCGTTCGCGAAGTTGCAACGCAACGTCTTGTACTTGCCACTTTGCAGCGCCTCGATCATCGCATCGGCAATCTCGGCCGACTTCATCCATGGCCGTTGCTCGAACGGCACGACGTCGCTCGGGACTTCCTGATAGGTTTCGCCGTCGAATTTGCCCGACCGGTTACCGTTCCAGAAATAGGTCACATGGCCGAATTTCTGCGTTTCGGAACAGGCAAACTGGGCGATGCCTGACTTCGAGAACCACTCACCCGACGTATCGGTGATCGCCGGCGGATTGACCAAGAATCGCTTGGGCAGCTTGAGGTCGCCGTCGTATTGCAACATGCCGGCATAGGTGACTTTCGGCGTGCGCACACGGTCGAATTTGTCGAAAACCGCTTCCTCAAAGGCTCGGGTTATCTCGATCGCACGATCGCCACGGAAATTGAACAACACCACCGAGTCACCATCCTCGACAATCCCCACGGGCTTGCCATCCTTGGCGATCACAAAGGGGGGCAAATCCTGGTCAATCGTTCCCGGAAATTTTGCCCGTAACGCCTTGATCGCAGCCGAAGCACTCGGAAATTGATCGCCCTCGCCCAACACGTGCGTGTGCCAGCCTCGATCAACCATGCTCCAGTTCGCGTCATAGCGATCCATCGTGATGTTCATGCGCCCGCCGCCGGACGCGATCTGCGCGTCAAAACCGGCGACGCTGATCTCCGACAGAAAAGCCTCGAACGGCTCGGTGTAATCGAGCGCGCTCGTTTCCGGTACATCTCGCCCATCGATCAGTGCATGGATGCGCACCGCCTTGACACCGTCCTCCTTGGCGCGGACGACCATTGCCCTCAAGTGATCGAGGTGACTATGCACATTGCCGTCGGAGAACAGGCCGATGAAATGGATCATCCCACGGCCGGCCTTGGCGCCGGCGACGATCTGTTGCCAAGCCTCCCCTTGCCAGATGGCACCGGAAGCAATGGCATCGGCGACCAGCGCCGCGCCCTGGCTGAAAACCTGCCCGGCCCCAATCGCGTTATGTCCAACCTCGGAGTTTCCCATGTCCTCGTCCGACGGCATACCGACCGCCGTGCCGTGCGCACGCAACGTGATGTTGGGATAGTTGGCGAACAGCCGGTCCAGCGTTGGTTTGCGGGCTGCGGCAATGGCGCTGCCAACATCAGTTTTCGACAAACCATAGCCATCCATGACGATGGTGACGACCGGACCCGAAATGCCGGCAAACGAGGCGAGTTTCTGCAACATGTTGGTTTCCTGCGGAAATTGAAAAACGGCAAAAGGCCGGATGGCCAAACCATCAAATCATAGCAAATCGGAGAACAGGGCGATACAAATGAGCAAACAGAAACGACAAATGTCGCCCCGCCCCAAGTCAGTTGCTACGTTCGCTGCCGATCAAAACGGATGATCGAACGACCATCCTCCGTCGTCCGTGGCTGAGCCTTCCAGGCGTGGCCATACACGACCTCCAGCGTCGCCGGCAACCGACCTTCGACGCGGAATTTCTCATAAGACTCACAGACAGTGCGCCACGTATCCCGACCGATCAACCCCGAACGCCGTCCGATTGATGCATTGGTCGCGCCGTTCTGGCGCAGGTCGCGGAATAATTCGTTGACACCAGCATAGGTAACTGTCAACCGCTCGGTATCCATGACCGGATCGGCAAAACCACACTCCACCAGCATGTCACCGTAGTCATGCATATCGATGAAGCGCAGCGTGTGCTCATGGCCATCTGAGAAACAAGCTCGGAGCTCCTTGAGGGTATCTGGGCCCAAAGTCGAAAACATCAGCAAACCACCGACTTCGAGCGAACGATGCATTTCGCGCAACGCAGCGACGGGGTCGGCAACCCAGTGCAACATCAGGTTCGACCAGAGCAGGCCAAAAACAGCCGACCGGACAGGAAGCGCTTGTGTATCGGCGACGATAAGCGGTGCCGTGTTGCCACGCAGGAATGGCAACATCCAGCGCAAACGCGCGCGTTGTCCCCGCCCGGCCCGCAATAGCGCCTCACTGAGGTCCACGCCGAACAGCTTCGCGTTCTTATAGCGCTCGGCAAGTGCCGTGAGCCCGCCCCCGGTTCCGCACCCAAGATCCAGAATTCGTTGCGGCTCGATCTTGACGTAATCGAGCCGTTCAAGCATGCGCGCATTGATCTCGCGCGCCACCACCGACGCATTGCCATAATGCGACGCAGCACGCGCGAAATTGCGCCTGACCTGGCCGACATCAACGCGTGGCGACGACACGTTCATCGTGGATCAAACTGCTTTCAGTCCCAGCTTCTCAAACATCGCCACATCGCGGTTGGTCCCGGCGTTCATCGTCGTCAGCAGCTTGTCGCAATAGAAAATCGAGTTGGCCCCGGCCAGGAAACACAGGGTTTGCAGCTCTTCGGACATCGACTCGCGGCCGGCGGAAAGGCGGACGTAGCTTCGGGGCATCGTAATCCGCGCCGCAGCAATCGTCCGCACGAACTCGAAATTGTCGAGCCTCTCGGATTTGGCCATCGGCGTGCCGGGAATGGCGACGAGATTATTGATCGGCACCGAATCCGGCGGCGGATTCATGTTCGCCAGCTGCGCCACCATCGCCGCGCGGTTACGCCGCGACTCGCCCATACCAAGGATGCCACCCGAGCAGACCTTGATCCCTGCTCCGCGCACCAAGGAAATGGTATCGAGACGATCCGCGTGCGTGTGCGTGGAAATCACCTGGCTATAAAAATCGGCATCGGTATCGACGTTGTGGTTGTAGTAATCCAGACCGGCTTCCTTGAGTTGTTCGGCCTGACCTTCCTTGAGCATGCCCAGCGTGACGCAAGTTTCCATTCCCAAGGCCTTGACCTCGCGAATCATCTGCGTCACGACTTCCATCTGCTTTTCCTTCGGCCCGCGCCACGCGGCCCCCATGCAGAAGCGCGTTGCACCGTTGGCTTTGGCCTCCTTGGCTGCGGTGACCACATCCTCGACTTGCATCAGCGCCTCGCGCTCGGTCTCGGTCTGATAGCGCGCCGATTGCGAACAGTAGCTGCAATCCTCGGAACACCCGCCGGTCTTGATCGAGATCAGCGCCGAACGCTGGATTTCGTTCGGATTGAAATTTTCGCGATGCACCTGCTGCGCCATGAACAGCAGATCCATCAACGGCAACTGGTAGAGCGCCTCGACTTTCGACACAGTCCATTGGGCGGTCTGCACCGCAGCGGAAACCCCGGAGGGCGGAACGAGGGGGGGAGAAATCGTATTCATGGGAACCTGCCAGAGAGGGAGACATACCCGCGATGGACGGGCAAAATAACGGCCAAGGAAGCGACTGCAAAACAACCGGAAAACAACGTCGTAAATGAGAATTGTACCCGATATGGCCAACCTTAAAACCTTCGGAAAACCTCAGGCAAACCATCTGCTGACCCAGGATTGCCTGCTGTGTGGCGCCGACAGCCAGGACCTCCTCTGCCCCGATTGCGCTGACGACTTACCGCGGCTTCCGGAACGGCGGTGTCCGCGCTGTGCGCTGCCGACGTCACAAGGGGAGACCTGTGGAAAATGCCTCACCGCCCCGCCTCATTTTGACGAAACTCGCGTCGCTTTCCGTTATGGATTTCCGGTCGACAAGCTGATTCAGTCCTTCAAGTACGGCCATCGCCTGGCACTGGGCCACTATTTCGGCAGACAACTGGCCCGCTTGGTTCAGACCATATCGGCCGACCTCGTCATTCCCCTGCCGTTGCACCCGGATCGCCTGCGATCACGCGGATTCAACCAGGCGCTTGAACTCGCCCGCCCGGTCGCCAAAGCACTGGCCTGCCCGCTCGACGCTTCGCTGTGTCAACGCATCCGCAACACCCAAGCCCAGGCAGACCTGCCGTGGAAGGCGCGACGCCAGAACATCCGCCACGCCTTCCATTGCGTCAAGGACCTCTCCGGGCAACGGATCGTTCTCGTCGATGACGTCATGACTACCGGCGCCTCGCTCGACGAATGCGCCCGGACGCTTCGCCTGCACGGGGCTGCGTCAATCGTTTTGCTGGTAGTGGCCCGGACACTGCCGGAATAATCGCGCCAACAACCCACACAGCGGGAAAGATTTACTTTTTTGCCCAGCCGCGCGCGCCTCTAGCGTGTTGCATGCCAAAGAAGGCTGCTACACTCACCTCACGCCCCAGCACAGGAGTCTCGCATGACCGTCTTCAGCACTGGCCTTCCCGCGCTCGATCAGGTTCTCCAGGGCATCCGGCCTGGCGACAACATTGCTTGGCAGGTCGACGAAGTCCGCGATTACATCCCCTTCATCGATTCATTCGTTGGTCATGCCATCGCCTGCCACGAACCCGTCATCTACTTCCGTTTCGCTCACGACAAGCCGCCGATCGCTAACGCACCGGGCCTCATTGTCGAGACGCTCGAAGGCCTCAAGGGATTCGAACAATTCATGACGCGCATCCACGAGCGCGTCACACGCGAAGGGAAGGGCCGGCACTACATTTTCGATTTCATGTCCGATCTCAACTTCGGTTGCTTCTCGGATCGGATGGTCGGCAATTTCTTCAAACTCACCGGGGCGTACCTGCACGAAATGCAGTCTGTCGCCTATTTCCCGGTATTGCGCAATCACCATTGCTACCACGCCACCCAGCCAATCACCGAAACGACGCAGATCCTGCTTGACGTCCATCGCACGCGCGACCGTCTGTACATCCAGCCGCAAAAAGTCGTCGGCCGCTTCTCGCCAACGCTTTTCCTGCTGCACGAATGGCAAGGCGAACACTTCGCCCCGGTCAAGGAGAGCGGCCACATCACCGAAGTACTGAACTCCCGAACCTGGCCGGGGCTGCCGTCTGCCAGCTACCGACTGATCGGCAACTGGGACAAGCAGTTCATGCGCGGCGAAGAGATGCTCATCGCCCAGCGCCGCGGCGAGGTATCCAACGAACAAGCCGCCGCCATGCTGGATCAACTCATCAATCTCTCGATTTCCGGCGAAGAACGTGTTCAGGCTCTGGTTCGCAAGTACTTCACCTTGACGGATCTGATCCAGATCTGGAAGCGCATGATCGGATCGGGGCAAATCGGCGGCAAATCGCTGGGCATGCTCCTGGCTCGCGCCATCCTGCGCAAGCGGCTTCCGGCGGCATGGGAGCAGCTTGAGCCCCATGATTCGTTCTATATTGGCTCGGACGTCTTCTACACCTACTTGATCGAAAACGACTGCTGGTGGGACCGCATGGCGCAGACCCAGCAAGAGGAATTCTCCGAGGGCATCGAACGCACCCGCGAAAAGCTTCTGTCGGGCGAGTTCCCGCAGTATCTCGTCGAACGTTTCAGAGACATGCTCAAGTACTTCGGCCAGTCGCCAATCATTGTCCGCTCGAGCAGCCTGCTTGAGGACAACTTCGGCAATGCCTTCGCCGGCAAGTACGAAAGCGTTTTCTGCGCCAGCCAGGGAACGCTGACGGAACGGCTCACTGAATTCCTCAGTGCGGTCCGTATCATCTATGCGAGCACCATGAGTGCCGAGGCGTTGAACTACCGGCTCAAACGTGGCGTGCTTGACAAGGATGAACAGATGGCACTGCTCGTCCAGCGTGTTTCCGGGGCGCCCCACGGGCACTACTTCTTTCCGCAAATGGCGGGCGTCGCTTTCTCCTATAACTCCTATGCCTGGAACCAGCGCATCGACCCCAATGCCGGAGTCATGCGCATCGTTTTCGGACTGGGCACACGCGCGGTCGACCGTGCTGATGACGATTACACGCGCGTGGTCGCACTCAACGCCCCTGAACTCAGGCCGGAAGCCAGTTTCGACGAAGTCCGCCGCTACACGCAGCGCCGGCTCGACCTCAT
>CAYUYI010000088.1:0-2158 GCA_964448995.1 uncultured Propionivibrio sp.
AAAACGGGTAGCGAGGCGTTGACGCCGGCGCAGATTGCCGATATTTCGCATCAACTCAGCGTCAAACCGGAAGAAGTCGTCGAGATGGAAACCCGGTTGGGGGGCCATGATATCGCGCTGGAACCGGCGGGCGATGAAGACGAAACCTTTGCCCCGATCGCTTATCTCGAGGATAGCCGTAGTGAGCCGGTTCGGGTACTGGAGAACCGCGCTGCCGATCATCTGCAGAGCGAGGGCTTGCAGCAGGCGTTGACGCAACTGGACGACCGGAGTCGCCGCATTGTCGAGGCGCGCTGGCTGAGCGATGAGCCCGCCACGCTGCATGATCTGGCCGCCGAATTTGGTGTCTCGGCGGAGCGTATCCGGCAGATTGAAAGCAAGGCGATGCTGAAAATGCGCGCCAGTTTGGCGCCCCTCGTCGCTTGATTTCGGAACGATGATTCAACGCAAGCCGCCCGGCATGTCCGGGCGGTTTTTCATTTTCTGGGGTAAATCCTGAGATAATCGACAGCTTCGCCATCGCGCTCGCCCCGTCAGGAAATCCGGCATGTCTAAAACCGTCGAAGAAATCGCCAAGGCCACCGGCTTTTCGATCACTACGGTACGCTTCGTCATCAACGGCCAGAGCGACAAATACCGAATCAGCGCCAAAACACGGCAAGCTGTCGAAGACTACATCGCCATCCATGGCTATTCCCTCAATCACACCGCGCGAAGCCTGAAACTCAATCGCAGCGAGACGATCGGCTTCGTCGTTCCTGATCTGGCGAACGCCTATTTTGCCCGCCTGATGGCGGCGCTGGAGGCGCGTTGCAACGAACGTAACCTGCTGCTCCTGACGCTGGCTTCGCATGAGAACCCCGAACTCGAAAACCGGGCCATCACTAGTCTGCTCGAGCGGGGTGTGGATGGACTGGCCATCGCGCCTTGCCAACCGACGGTTTTGCCGCAGTTGCGCAGCAACAAGATGCGGGCCTCGATTGTGCTGTTCGATCGTGGCTATCCGGCTTCGCCGTTTCACACGGTCGTCAGTGACAACTATCAGGGTGGCCTCGATATGGCCCGCCGAATGCTGCGCGAGTCGGGCGGCAACTGCTACTTTTTGTGCGGCCATGCCGAGTCGCCCAGCCTGCAGGATCGCATCCGGGGGTTTGTCGCTGCGTGCGAGGAATGCGGCGTCGTCGATCCGCACGCACTCATTTGGCAGGATGCAACCGACAGTCCGGCCACCGGCCGCCATCTCATGCGTCTCCTGATTGACGATCTGAGCCGGCCGCCGGCGGCCTTCATGTGTTCTTCGCTGCTGGTTCTCGAAGGCGCGTTGCTGCAGTTGCGTGAACAAATGGGGGCGATCGATCCCGGATTACTGATCGGCACGTTTGATGATCATGCCATGCTCGATTTGCTTCCGAACCGGATCGTCTCCATCCGGCAGAACGAAGCGGCCATTGCCGAACGGCTGTTCCAGCGCCTGATCGAGCCGCGCGATCTTGATCGCCTGCAAGGTGAGACCGATGTCGTTCCCTGCGAACTCATTTGCCGGAATCTGTAGCTGAAGCGCTGGCGTGGCGCCGCCAACGGTTCGGCGCTAAAACGTAGCAGCCCGAGACGGGCGGCTCGATACGAGACAGTAGACATTCGGCGTCGACGCGTATAAATTTCACAGCTGCGTACGATTTAGTTGCTTTCCAATAAGAATTTCGACGTCGCATCATCCTTTCTCGGGCGGGTTGTGCATGAGCAGCGTTCTGGTCGTTGGCAGCATCAACATGGATCTCGTGGTCAACACGGACCGTTTTCCCGGACCCGGAGAAACGGTCCTGGGCCAGTCTTTTTGCACATTTCCGGGAGGCAAGGGGGCCAATCAGGCTGTTGCCGCCCGCCGGCTCGGCGCTCAGGTGAGCATGATCGGTTGCGTCGGCAAGGATGCGTTCGGTCAGGAACTGCTTAAAACGTTGACGGACGAGGGCATCGACACCCGCTACATTGCTACGGTTGCCGACGTTGCGACCGGCGTCGCCTTGATTACCCTGAGCGACTCGGAAAATTCAATCGTCGTCGTGCCGGGCGCGAATCACGCGCTCACGCCGGAACATCTGGAAGCTGCCGAAGCGGCTTTTCGCGCGGCGGATGTCGTTCTCTGCCAACTGGAAATTCC
>CAYUYI010000088.1:2258-7899 GCA_964448995.1 uncultured Propionivibrio sp.
GATGGCGCCTGGTTTGCAGACCCCAGCGGAAAGTTGCATCATCAGCCAACGTTTCCCGTTTCCGCGATCGACACGACGGGCGCCGGCGACACATTCAATGGCGCCCTGGCCGCCGATTGGGGCAAGGACCTGGCAGAACTGACCCGCCTAGCGTGTGCCGCCAGCGCCTTGTCGGTGACCCGCAAGGGCGCCCAGAGCGGTATGCCGACCCGGGCGGAATTGAACGCATTTCTCGCAGAACAAGACCGTATCGCCCCGATTCACGCAGCGCCCTGAACCACCCCCGGCAGGAAAACCAAAATCCGGCCACCATCCGCAACATCACAGAAGGAGAGGATCAACCATGAAAAGCACGCTTCGTCGCACCAGCCTGAAGGCATTGGCTCTCGTTGCCGCCCTCGGTTTCGGCTTTGCCGCGCCGCAGGCCGTGGCCCAAAGCAAGACGGTCATCCGCATTTCCACGCCGGCCGTTCCGGATGATTGGCACGCCAAGATGTGGACGGTGTTCAAGGACACGCTGGAAAAATCGGCGCCGGGCCAGTTCGATGTGCAGATTCACCTGAACGCGACCTTATTCAAACAAGGAACCGAGCCGGCGGCGATGGCGCGCGGCAACCTCGAAATGTCGGCGATCTCGGCGCAGGATATCTCCAAGATCGTGCCGGAGTTCTCGATCTTTACCGCTGGCTACATCATTCGCGATCCGGCGCACCAGCAAAAGGTCTTCGACGGCCCGGTGGGCGCGGAAGTCTTCAAGCCGGTGGTCCAGAAGATGGAAGTGACGCCGCTGGCCACCGCCTATCTCGGCACCCGCCAGGTCATGTTGCGCGAAGCCAAGGACGTGAAGACGCCAGCCGACCTCAAGGGCGTCAAATTGCGCATGCCGGCGAGCAAGGAATGGCTGTTCCTCGGTGAAGCGCTGGGTGCCACGCCGACGCCGCTGGCCTATGGCGAGGTCTATCTGGCCCTCAAGACCGGCACGATCGACGGTCAGGATAACCCGCTGCCGAGCGTCCGCGCCGCCAAGTTCTATGAAGTCAGCAAGACGATCGTCCTGACTAGCCATCTGGTCGATGCCATCTTCCTTTCCTATTCGACCAAGGCGTTTAACGCGCTGAAGCCCGAGCAGCAGCAGAAGGTGAAGCTGGCCGCCGAAGCGGCCGCCCGCTACAACAATGCCAACCGGATCAAGGATGAAGCCGAACTGGTGGACTTCTTCAAGGCGCAGGGGCTGAAAGTCATCACGCCGGACGTCGCTGCCTTCCGCAAGACGGTTCAGGAAAAATACCTGAAGTCGGACATGGCGAAGGTCTGGCCGAAGGGCTTGTTGGAGCGGATCAATGCAGTTCAGTGACCTGGGTAAACTGGGTAAAAAGGCCGCCGACGTTGTCGGCGGTTTTTTGTACCTGATCCTGTTCGGCGTTTTTGTCATTCAGGTGATTGCCCGTTTCTTCTTCGACCAGCCCTTGCCCTGGAGCGACGAGTTGGCGGTCATCCTGTATATCTGGGTGATTCTCTGGGCAGCGGCCTTCATGGTGCCGGAGCGGGAGCACGTGGTCTTTGATCTGGTCTATCACGCGGCGCCGCCGAAGGTTCAGCGGGTGATGCGCATTCTGGCGCACCTGATGATCGGGGGGCTTGCCGCCTGGGGCCTGCCGGCATCGTGGAGCTACATTCGCTTCATGGAGCGTGAGGGTACGCCAGTGCTCGGCTGGCCATTTCTCTGGGTGTTCCTGCCTTTCGCGTTGTTGCTGGTATCACTCATCGTCAAAGGGATCTGGTCAATCGTGAAAATCCTGCGCGAAGTTTCCGAGGTGAACCAATGACGTCTGCTCTTTTAGCCTTGATTTGCGTGATCGTGGCGGGATTCGTTCTGCGCGCCCCGATCGGTTTCTCGATGATTGTCAGCGGTATCGCCTATCTGGCTGTCAAAGGCCAAGACGTCGGTCTGGTTGCGGAACAAATTCTGAACGGGCTTTACAACAGCTACGTGCTGCTGGCGGTGCCGCTGTTCATCCTGGCAGCCAATTTGATGAATGCCGGAACGGTGAGCGATCGCCTTTTTGACTTCTGCCGTATTCTGGTCGGGCGCCTGCCGGGCGGATTGGCGCAGGTCGATATCCTCGTGAGCGTGATCTTCTCCGGCATGAGCGGTAGCGCCATTGCCGATGCCGCCGGTCCTGGTCTTGTCAGCATCAAGCAGATGCTGAAAAAGCCCGAGTACAGTCCCGGTTTTGCCGGCGCCGTGGTGGTCGCCAGCGCGACGATTGGCCCGATCATTCCACCATCCATTCCGTTGGTGATCTACGGGCTGGTGTCAGGCGCTTCGGTCGGCGCCCTGTTCCTCGGTGGTGTGTTGCCCGGCTTGTTGATGGCGGTGGTGCTGATGATTGCCACGCACATTATTGCCACGCGGCGCAACATGCCTCGCGACGAACCAGTGCCGCTGTCTGAGTGGCCGAACATCCTGTTCCGCGGGGCGTTGCCGTTGTCGCTGCCGGTGGTGCTGCTGACCGGGATCTACACCGGTATATTCACGCCAACCGAGGCTGCCGCCGTCGCGGCGCTGCATGCCTTGATCCTTGCCTGTGGTGTCTATCGCGCGCTTTCGTGGCGGCAGTTCTTTGGTGTCATTGTCGAATCGACGCGCTCCAGTGCGGTGATCACAATGATCATCGCCGGCGCCTACATGATGAACTATGCGTTCACCGCCGAAGGCGTGCCACAGATGCTGGCAGCCTGGGTGATGGAAATGCAGCTCGGCAAGGTCGGCTTCCTGCTGCTTTCCAACTTGCTGTTCCTGGCGCTCGGTTGTTTCATGGATATTGCCGTCATTCTGTTGGTGTTCGTGCCGATTCTGCTGCCGATCGCCAAGATGCTGGGCATCGATCTCGTGCATTTCGGCGTGGTCGTGGTACTCAACATGATGATCGGTCTGGTTCATCCGCCGTTCGGCATGTTGCTGTTCGTCACGAATGCGCTGACCGGCATCCCGATCAAGGACATGATGAAGGAAGGCTGGTTGTTCCTGGTGATGTTGCTGATTCTGTTGTTGGCCGTGACGCTCATCCCCGAGATCATCCTGTGGTTGCCGCAAAAAATGGGTTACGTGACGCAGTAGCGGGGCGAGAACGGGAATGGGCACTTATACCCGACTGACCATCGACGACATCGCCCGCCTGGCGGGCGTGTCGCGCACCACCGCCAGCATGGTG
Source organism: uncultured Propionivibrio sp. (assembly GCA_964448995.1). Taxonomy (GTDB): domain Bacteria; phylum Pseudomonadota; class Gammaproteobacteria; order Burkholderiales; family Rhodocyclaceae; genus Propionivibrio. The sequence goes on from CAYUYI010000088.1 coordinate 5,474, forward strand.
CTCAACGGGCGCGCCGAGCAGTACCGGATATCGGCCGCCACGCAGGAGCGCGTGCTGGCGACGGCGCGGGAAAACAACTTCCAGCCCTCGCATTCGGCGCGCTCGCTGCGGATTGGTTCCAGCAATACCCTCGGACTGGTGATTCCGGAATTGACCAACTTTGCGCACGCCAGTCTTGCGCAGGCGATGGAGCCGATCTGTCATCAGGCCGGCTATCAGTTGCTGGTTGTTAGCAGCAATGACGATCCGGCGCAGGAAATCGCGGGGATCGAACATCTGATTGCCCGGCAGGTTGACGGGCTGCTGATCGTGCCGTGTGCGACCGATCCCGAAATTTATCTTAAATGGGCGCGGCGCCTTCCCCTGTTCCTGGTCGACCGGCGCGTCGGTTGCCCCGAACTGCCTTATGTTGTTACCGATGCCGAAGCGGCGGTGACCGCACTGGTCAGTGACGCACTCAAAACCTTCGGCGGGGAGATCTTCTATTTCGGCGGGCAACCCGATTTCTCGCCGAGTATCGATCGCCTGCGGGGTTTCCAGGCGGCGCTGGCGCAGTGCGGGATGGCCGACGCGCCGGATCGCATCCGTGCCCGCGATTACCGACGCAGTAGCGGATACCAGCTCATGCAGGCGTGCTATCGCGAGCTTGGTCGCTATCCAAAGCTGCTATTTACTGGCGCCATCACCCTGCTTGAAGGCGCGCTGGCGTTCATCAGTGAAAACCGCCACTTCGATATTGCGCCGCAGCGCATCATCACCTTCGATGATCACAATCTGCTCGACTGCCTGCCGCTGCGGATCGATTCGATCGAGCAGGATAGCGAGGCTCTCGCTGTGGCAAGCCTCGAAAAGCTGCTTGGGCTGATTGGCGAGAAAAAACAGCCGCTTTCCCAAACGATCCCGGCACGGCTGCATTGGCGAAGCCGCCGGCCTTGATCGGCCGAACGAGGGCCGGTGCGGGTCAGGCGGCCGATGTTTCCGGCAGGATGCAGACTTCAGGCCACTCGATGACCAGATCGTTGTCCTTGGCGAAATTGACAACGAAATCCCAGAGTTCCGGGTCTTCCTTTTTCAGTTCGGCGGCGATGAACACGCCCTTGTCCTTGTCCTTATGGATGGGACGGACGTACTTCGAGTAGGTCAGTCGACCGTCCTCGAACTTCGACACCGAACAGCAGAGCCGCTGATCCCAGTCACTTGGCCTGAATACGCGGCCCGAATTGGTGCGTCCAAGAATGACCAGGCAACCCGATTCCAGAATTTCCATTATGTCGATCTCACCAAACACTAAACACCGTGAAGTGAATCCTGGCATGGCGCGCGGAATTCACCGTAATCCGGTCATTTTCCCATACGCTTTCGCGGCTGCGCAACGGAAATCCGGCGCACCTCTAGACGAACGGGTAGCTGGACTCAGAGGGACAACAGGGCTTTCAGTTGCTCGCCAAGCCGCATCATTTGCCGTACGGTTGTCGGGTAGTGTGCCGAATAGTAATTCCCCGACTCACGCGTGCGGCTGGTGACCGAGTCGAAGTTGCCGATCGACACCTGGTAATCCTTGGCACAGATCGGGTAATCGAGGCATTCGGCCAGCGAGGCCGTGGTGAGGTAATCGGAGACGATCTGCGCTTTTTCGGGTTCGGTCTGCCAGTGCTGACAGAGCCAGACGTATAGTTCGGGGTGGAAATTGGCCATCACGCCGCTATAGCCGTGGGCACCCGCCTGCAGCGAGGCAAGCAGCGTCTGGCCGTTGGCGTTGGCAAGATGCACCCGGCTGCCGCGGATCAGATCCAGTCGGCGTCGAATGGTCTCGATCTGGCAGCAGGTGTCCTTGATGAACGTAAAGCGCCCGCTTTCGGCACACCAGCGCACCACGGCATCGGACAGCAAGCGCTTGTAAGGGTGCGGACATTCATAGATACCCAGGCCGACCGTCGCAGGAAGGGCCGCAGTGATTTTTCCGAGACTGGCGAGTACCGTCTCGTCACCCTCGCTCGGCGCGGCCAGGCGATTGCTGATCAGAATGACGCTGTCGACACCCGTCTCGGCGATTGCACCCAACTGGTCGATCTGCTGCGACAATCCACAGGCGGTGTGTCCCGACGCCACGACCGGCACACGCCCGGCGACACGCTCAAGCACGAAACGGACAAGCTGCAACGATTCAGCATCCGATAAAAAGAACATCTCGCTCGATTGGCAGTTCGCGAACAGGCCATTAACCCCGGCGCGGAGATACCACTCGATCAGTTTTTCCAGCGACGCCCAGTCGATTTCCCGGTGCGTGTCGAAGGGCGTCAGCATTACCGGCCAGACGCCGCTGTATTGATCCGTCGTGCTCATACTAAAAAATCTCGAAAAGAGAGGGCAGCCGAAGCCGCCCCCGGAATGGTGTTAAAGAAGTTTGTCGGCGTCACCCGCCACGC
>CAYUYI010000089.1:0-7831 GCA_964448995.1 uncultured Propionivibrio sp.
GCATTTTTCACGTCGTACTATTGCCGGATCAAATGCGATTTGACGAATTCCGCTGGATTCGCGTCTGGTTGAGGTGGCGGCTTACAAACGATGCCGAGAACTGCGTCTGATCACCGACCGCTTGGCCGTCTTAAGCATGGCCGGATAATCGCGACTAAAATGCAGACCCCGGCTTTCTTTCCTCTGCAACGCACACCGCACGATCAAATCAGCTGTCACCACGAGGTTGCGTAATTCGATGAGATCGTGACTGATCCGGAAATTCGCATAAAAGTCGTTGATTTCCCTGGCAAGCAGACGTATCCGGTGTTGCGCCCGTTGCAATCGCTTGGTTGTGCGCACGATACCGACGTAGTCCCACATGAAACGACGAAGTTCGTCCCAATTATGAGCGATGACCACTTCTTCGTCAGGATCGGTCACACGACTCTCGTCCCACTCCGGCAGCGCTGGGATAACGACCGGTGTCTGGGCAAGGATGTCATTGGCTGCGGCCTCCGCGAAAACGATGCACTCCAACAATGAGTTACTGGCCAGACGATTTGCACCATGCAAGCCAGTACAAGCGGCTTCGCCGGCGACGTACAAGCCCGGTAGATTCGTGCGGGCACGCAGGTCAGTTACAACGCCACCGCAGGTGTAGTGGGCTGCCGGAACAACAGGAATAGGTTGTTGCGTGATGTCGATCCCCAATTCCAAGCATCTTGCGAGAATATTCGGGAAATGTTCGTGCAGGAATTCGGCCGGTCTGTGGGAAATATCGAGATAGACACAATCCAGTCCCCGCTTTTTCATCTCAAAGTCGATGGCTCGTGCTACCACGTCACGCGGAGCCAGTTCAGCACGAGGATCATGATCGGGCATAAAGCGCGTACCGTCAGGTAAGCGCAGTATCCCGCCTTCACCCCGAACTGCTTCGGAAATCAGGAACGATTTGGCCTGTGGGTGGTACAGACAGGTCGGATGAAACTGGATGAACTCCATGTTGGCAACAGTGCAGCCAGCGCGCCACGCCATGGCAATGCCGTCGCCCGTTGATGTATCGGGGTTGGTCGTGTAAAGATACACTTTCCCCGCACCGCCGGTAGCAATCAGGGTATTTCGGGAACCGATCGTGATAACTTCGCCGCTTTCATTGTTAAGAACATACGCGCCGTAGCAGCGATTATCAGCGAATCCAAGTTTCGTACCAGTGATCAGATCAATGGCAATGTGTTGCTCAAGAATCGTAATGTTCGGATGTTGCCTTACCTTCGCCGTCAGAACATCCTGAACTGCCAACCCTGTCGCGTCGGCAACGTGAATGACCCGCCGGGCGCTATGGCCACCTTCCCGCGTCAGATGGTAGGCACCGTTCTCACGACTGAATGGAACGCCTTGCTCAATCAGCCAGTCGATCGCATGGCGACCATTTTCAACAACGAAGCTGGTGGCGGGAATATCATTGAGAAAGGCACCAGCGGTCAGCGTGTCCTGGATATGTGCTTCAACAGAATCCTGAATGTCGAGTACAGCCGCGATTCCGCCCTGCGCCCAACTGGAAGCACTGTCTTCAAGACTACGTTTGCTGATCAAACCAACCTTGCAATGTTCTGCGAGCCGAAGGGCTGCGGATTGCCCTGCCAGACCGCTCCCAATCACCAGAATGTCGACGTAGATTGCCACGATAACTGTCCAGATATTTAGGCCGCAACTATAGCACGAGCGAAAACTCGTACATTACACTCTGAACGGGGAATCCGTTCTCATGCCTTTCGAGAAAAACTGTCACTCACCGAGCACGAAGGGCATGGGGTTGCGCTATACTCTACCAAAACAACGTGTCGAGTCCGACAGGGAACCCCCAAAGCATGAACGAACGCGAAATTGACCAGGCTTTGGTCGAGCGCGCCCAGGCAGGCGATCAGCTGGCCTTTGAAAAACTGGTAGCAAAATATCAGCGCAAGCTCAATCGATTGTTATCGCGGTTCATACGCGATCATGCCGAGGTGGAAGATGTCGCGCAAGAGGCTTTCATCAAGGCCTTCCGCGCTTTGCCGTCGTTCCGAGGCGAAAGTGCCTTTTATACGTGGCTCTACCGGATCGGGATCAACACGGCAAAAAACTATCTCGTTGCCAAGGGCCGCAGGGCACCGACGTCGACCGATTTCGATGCGGACGAAGCCGAAACGTTTGAAGACGCGGATCAATTGCGTGACATCAATACGCCAGAACGTGTTCTTCAGTCAAAACAGATCGGCCAGACAGTCAATGCGGCTATGGAAGCACTTCCGGACGAACTTCGTAACGCGATCGTCCTGAGGGAAATCGAGGGACTGAGCTACGAGGAAATTGCGGTCGAGATGAATTGTCCGATTGGGACAGTGCGATCGCGTATCTTTCGCGCCCGTGAAGCGGTTGCCGAGAAACTCCGCCCGTTACTCGATACGGCGCCTGATCACCGTTGGTAGTCAGCCAAGCCACAATGATCGAAACGACAGGTATCGTGACGGCCCTTGATGGACTGCATGTGCTCGTTCAGACGGAGCAACACGGCTGTGGCCGCTGCCATGAAGACGGCGGATGTGGTGGCAATACGATCGGCAACATGTTGTGCAGCACCCCAAAAGCTTTTCGGTTGCAAAATCCAGGAAACCTGCGAGCGGGAGATCGGGTAAGGATTGTTATTCCCGAAGGTGCCATCCGACAAACGGCGATGCGAGCTTATTTGATCCCCTTATTGGCGCTTCTGGCGGGTGCTTTTGTGGGTCATGGAATCGCCGGCGAAACTGGCGCGATGATTGGATCGTTAGCAAGTTTGTCTCTCGCCTGGATCAGCTTGCGCTCGATGCAATTCAGATGCCCACAACCCTACATCAAACGATGAGGGGAGGGCTGACCCTGATTTCGCGGTCTTACTGCCATCTCTGTCACGAAATGGAGCAGGGCGTCCGAACGCTTGCAGAGGAACTGGGCTTCGAGTTGAAGGTACTGGATGTAGACGCTGATCCGGAATTGATCGCACGATACAACGATCGCGTTCCAGTATTGCTCCACGAGGGTCTGGAATTGAGCCAATACTTCCTAGATGACGCCAAAGTCCGTGATTATTTGAGCAAAATCGGCTAGAATCACCGGCTCTGGCAAATATGATCAAAGGGTGCCCGCCGGCGCCCTTTTTTTCTGCGATGCAACAATACATTCGAAATTTCTCAATCATTGCCCATATTGATCACGGCAAATCGACCTTGGCCGACCGGATCATCCACCTTTGTGGTGGTCTTTCCGATCGCGAGATGGAAGAGCAAGTGCTTGATTCAATGGATATCGAGCGTGAGCGCGGTATCACAATTAAGGCACAGACAGCAGCTCTTAAGTACAAAGCACGTGATGGCAGCATCTACAACCTCAACCTGATCGACACACCGGGACATGTCGATTTTTCCTATGAAGTCTCCCGTTCGCTTTCGGCTTGCGAAGGAGCCTTGCTCGTCGTCGACGCATCTCAGGGCGTTGAAGCGCAAACGGTTGCCAACTGCTACACAGCAATCGATCTGGGCGTCGAAGTCGTTCCCGTTCTGAACAAGATTGACCTCCCGTCAGCGGCACCAGAGAACGCGAAACAGGAAGTCGAGGACGTCATCGGTATCGATGCATCCCATGCCATTCTCGCTTCGGCAAAAACCGGACTGGGTGTGCAGGACATTCTCGAGGCGATCATTGAGCGCATTCCGCCACCGCGGGGAAATCCCGACGCGCCGTTGAAAGCGCTGATCATCGATTCCTGGTTCGACAATTACGTCGGCGTTGTCATGTTGGTACGCGTTGTCGACGGCAGTTTGCGGCCAAAGGAAAGAATCCGCCTGATGGCGTCCAATACCGTCTACTTATGCGAACAGGTCGGTGTTTTTACACCCAAGGCCTTGCCGCGTGATGTACTGGCAGCAGGCGAGGTCGGTTACATCATTTCGGGTATCAAGGAATTGCAGGCGGCGCAGGTTGGCGACACAGTCACGTTGGCCGACAACTCAGCGGCAGAACCCTTGCCTGGTTTCAAGGAAATCAAATCGCAGGTCTTCGCCGGACTTTATCCTGTCGAATCGAATCAGTACGATTCACTACGTGAGTCACTGGAAAAGCTCAAGCTCAACGACGCTTCTTTGCACTACGAACCGGAAGTTTCCCAGGCGCTCGGTTTCGGTTTTCGTTGTGGTTTCCTTGGCTTGTTGCACATGGAGATCGTTCAGGAACGCCTGGAGCGTGAATTCGATCAGGATCTGATCACCACTGCGCCGACGGTCATCTATGAAGTCCTGATGCGTGACGGTACGATCGTTCCTGTCGAAAATCCGGCCAAACTGCCGGAAACGACGAAAATCGAGGAGGTTCGTGAGCCGATCATCACGATCACTGTGTTCGTGCCGCAGGAATACCTTGGTAATGTCATTACACTGTGCAATCAGAAGCGCGGCAATCAGGTCGATATGACCTATCACGGACGCCAGGTGCAACTTGTCTATGAAATGCCGATGGCCGAAGTTGTCATGGACTTTTTTGACAAGCTCAAATCTGTTTCCCGCGGCTATGCATCACTTGACTACGAATTCAAAGAGTTCCGCGCGGCCGACGTTGTCAAACTGGACGTATTGATCAACGGCGACAAGGTTGATGCGCTATCGATGATCGTTCACCGCGCCAATTCGATCTATCGCGGGCGCGAACTGGCCACCAAGATGCGTCAGTTGATTCCTCGGCAAATGTACGACGTAGCGATTCAGGCTGCGATCGGCTCGAACATCATTGCGCGCGAAAACGTCAAGGCCATGCGCAAGGACGTACTGGCCAAGTGCTACGGTGGCGACATCACCCGCAAGAAGAAATTGCTGGAAAAGCAAAAGGCCGGCAAAAAACGCATGAAGCAGGTGGGTACCGTTGAAATTCCGCAAGAAGCCTTCCTGGCAGTGTTGCGCATTGGAAAATAAGGAGTCGTAGTGAATTTTGCGCTGATTCTGTTCTGTCTGCTTGTCGCCAGCGGCGCCATCTGGGTGGCTGATATTTGCTTTTTAAAGAAACACCGGGCGCCAAATGCCAAGGATCCGTGGTGGGTCGAATACGGTTCCAGTTTTTTTCCGGTTATCCTGTTTGTCTTCATCCTGCGCTCGTTTGTTGTCGAACCGTTCAAGATTCCGTCAGGCTCAATGATCCCGACGCTTCAGATCGGTGATTTCATTTTGGTTAATAAATACACCTACGGAATCCGTCTGCCGGTGATTAACAAGAAGATTATCGACATCAACCTGCCAAAGCGGGGCGATGTCATGGTTTTCCGCTATCCGGAGGACACCTCGGTCGATTACATCAAGCGGGTTGTCGGCATCCCGGGAGACAAAATTTCCTATCAGAACAAGCGGCTGACGATCAACGGACATCCCATTGAAACCCGGAGAGTCGACGATTATCTGCATCCAGAAAGGCTGTATTACTCCAAACAATTCGTCGAAAAGAATGATGGCGTCGAACATCGAACCCTAAACGATGAAGATGCGCCTGCCTACATTCCCGATCCGTCGCGATTTCCGAATCGCGACAATTGCTTCTACAATAATGCAGGCGTGGTATGTACGGTTCCTGCAGGCCATTATTTCATGATGGGCGACAACCGCGACAATAGTCGTGACAGTCGGTTCTGGGGATTCGTGCCGGAGGAAAATATCGTGGGCAAGGCATTTTTCGTCTGGCTAAACTTCGGTGATCTGAAACGAATCGGTTCATTTCAGTAAGGAGGAACTGCCGTGAGAAAACAACGAGGCATCGCCCTTTCCGGACTTCTGTTCTGGGGCATCGTTATAGCGCTTGTCGCGGTATTGGGCATCAAAGTCGCACCAGAGTGCATTACCTACTACAAAATACTGAAGGCGACGCAAGCAGTCGCAGCCAATTCAAACGGCAAGACTGTCTCCGAGATTCGAACTGCTTTTGGCAAGTACATGGACGTTGAACATGTATCGACAATCACCCCCGCTGACCTCGATATTTCCAAAGAGGGCAACGAAATTATCGTTGCCTTCAGTTATGAAAGACGTATTCCCTTGTTTTATAACGTCAGTCTATTGATTGACTTCCAAGGATCATCTTCGGGGCGTTGACCGATCGAATGACCCGCAGACTCGAGCAAGCAATCGGTCATGTCTTCAGCGATTCGACCCTTCTTCGGACCGCGCTGACACATCGTAGCCACAGTTCGCCGCACAACGAGCGTCTGGAATATCTGGGGGATGCGGCACTCAACGCGGCTGTGGCGCGCCTCTTGTTTGATCGTTTTCCCGACCTTCCCGAGGGGGATCTCTCGCGATTGCGTGCCAATCTGGTTCGTCAGGATAGTTTGCATCAACTGGCAAATGCTCTGGATCTCGGCAAATACCTTCGTCTTGGCGAAGGTGAGTTAAAAAGCGGTGGTGCAACACGGCCTTCGATTCTGGCGGATGGCATGGAAGCGCTATTCGGAGCAATCTGGCTCGATGCCGGGTTTGAAGCGGTCAGTGCCGTCATTACCCGTCTTTACGATGCCATGCTGCAGGAAATCAATCCTGCCAAACCAATCAAGGATGCCAAGACACGTCTGCAGGAACTCCTTCAGGGGAAGCGCTTTCCCTTGCCAAAATACGCCTTGACGGCCACTGAAGGCGAGGCACATGCCCAACAATTCCGAATTGCTTGTCTGATTGAATCGCTGGATATCCGCACGGAAGGACACGGCGGAAGCCGCCGCGCGGCAGAACAAATGGCGGCTGAACGCGCTCTTGAAAGACTGCAGAAATCATGACCCAACTCAAATCCGGCACCATCGCCATCGTCGGTCGCCCAAACGTTGGAAAATCGACGTTGCTCAACCGCCTGATTGGCGAAAAGATCAGTATCGTCTCGCGCAAGGCACAGACGACACGTCATCGCATCATGGGCATTCTGACGCGGCCGGATGCACAGTTCGTCTTCGTCGATACGCCGGGTTTCCAGACGAAGCACACCAACGCGCTCAACCGAGCGATGAATCGCGGCGTCAAGCAAGCGCTGTCCGAGGTCGATGTGGTGATCTTCGTCATGGACGCCGATCACTTCGACGCACGCGACAAAAGCGTCGTCGATCTGCTGCCGGAAGACCGGCCGGTCGTATTGGCAATCAACAAGGTCGACCAATGCAAGGATAAATCGAAGCTCCTCCCACTGCTCTCCGACATGGCAGGCCGCTTCCCGTTTACCGCCATTGTGCCGATCAGCGCTGCGCGCGGCAGTCAACTTGACGACCTGCTGGCTGAGGTCCGCAAGCATCTGCCGAACGAGGAACTGCTGTTCGGGGAAGATGAAATCACCGACAAGAGCGAGCGTTTTCTTGCCGCCGAATACATCCGCGAAAAATTGTTCCGCTTGGTGGGCGACGAGTTGCCGTACGCGGCCACGGTCGAAGTCGAGAAATTTGAACTGGATGGTACCTTGCGCCGCATTAATGCGGCGATCGTCGTCGATCGCGAAGGCCACAAGGGCATCGTCATCGGCAAGGGCGGTGCCACGCTCAAGCGAATCGCCACAGAGGCGCGGCAGGATATGGAACGGCTGTTCGACGGCAAGGTTTATCTCGAAATCTTCGTCAAGGTCAAATCGGGGTGGACGGACGACGAGCGTCTGCTCAAGAGCCTCGGCTACGAATAACGGGTAGCAACCGTCATGCACCGGAACAAGGTCGATGCGCAGCCCGCTTTTGTGCTGCACAGTTACCCGTTCCGCGAAACCAGCCTGATCATCGAGGTGTTCTCCCGCGATTATGGCCGCGTGGCCTTGCTGGCGCGCGGGGCGCGGC
>CAYUYI010000090.1:0-7707 GCA_964448995.1 uncultured Propionivibrio sp.
TCACCATCAACAACCAATTGAATCTGTTCGCGTTTTAACCGGACAGCTGTGATTGACGCTATGAAACAAAGCATTCGTGACCGGCTGGAAAGCCTGGTCGGCCGCCTCGACGAACTCGACCGCATACTGGCCAGCGGCGAGGCAACGCGTGACATGGATCAATATCGCAAGCTGACGCGAGAACACGCCGAACTCGGGCCGGTCGTGTCGCTTTACAAGAACTGGCTGCAAACCGAGGCCGATCTCCGCTCGGCCCAGGAAATGATGTCGGACCCCGAGATGAAGGATCTGGCCGAGGATGAGCTGAAAGCAGCGAAGGAACGCCTGCCGGAACTCGAAGTCGAGTTGCAGAAGCTATTGCTGCCGAAGGATGCCAATGACGAGCGCAACGTTTTTCTTGAAATTCGAGCCGGTACCGGCGGAGACGAGTCGGCGTTGTTCGCCGGCAGTCTGTTCCGCATGTACACACGCTATGCCGAGCGCCAGCGTTGGCAGGTGGAGGTCGTGTCGGCAAGTGAATCTGAGCTCGGCGGCTACAAGGAAGTCATCGCCCGCATTGCGGGTAACGGGGTGTATTCAAAGCTGAAATTCGAATCGGGCGGGCATCGCGTGCAGCGCGTGCCGGAGACCGAATCGCAAGGGCGCATTCACACCTCGGCGTGTACGGTGGCGGTGATGCCGGAAGCGGATGAACTCGAAGACGTGCAGATCAATCCCAACGAGATTCGTATCGATACTTTCCGAGCCTCCGGCGCAGGCGGTCAGCATATCCAGAAGACCGATTCGGCGGTGCGCATTACCCATCTGCCGACCGGTCTCGTCGTCGAATGTCAGGACGGGCGCTCGCAACACCAGAACAAAGCGCGGGCGATGTCGGTGCTGGTAGCACGCATTCGTGATGCACAGGAGCGCGAGCACCACGCCAAGATCGCCTCGGCGCGCAAGAGTTTGATTGGCAGCGGTGACCGTTCCGAGCGCATCCGTACCTACAATTTCCCACAGGGGCGTGTCACCGATCATCGCATCAATCTGACGCTGTACAAGATCGATGCGATCATGGATGGTGATCTCGCAGAACTGACCAGCGCGCTGACGACCGAGCACCAGACCGAGCAGTTGGCCGCGTTGGCCGACAGCGAATGAGCGTTCTTCAGCGTCTTGGCGATGCCTGGCGGGCGGCGTCCCAGCGTATCGATCGTGCCGAGGCGCGTCGCCTGTTGGAACAGGTTTGCGCTTGCTCGCATGCTGACCTGATCGCGCATCCGGAACGGGAAATGAACCCGATGCAGGTTGAGCGTTTCGAGGCCTTGGTCGCCCGGCGTGAGGCAGGCGAGCCGTTGGCCTACCTGCTTGGCAGTGCCTGGTTTGCCGGGCTGGAATTTGCCGTGACACCGGATGTGCTGATTCCGCGCCCAGATACCGAAGTGTTGGTCGATCTGGCATGTGCCCGTGCGCAGGAAATGCGCGAGCCCCGCATCGTCGATCTGGGGACAGGCTCCGGCATCATCCCCATCGTGCTTGCCAAGCGCTGTCCGCACGCACGGATTACGGCCGTCGATTTCTCTCCGGCAGCATTGGCGGTGGCCCAGGCAAATGCCGAGCGGCATGGGGCAGTCGTCCGATTTCTTGAAGGTGACTGGTTTGCCCCGTTGATCGGTGAGCGCTTCGATCTGATTGTTTCGAATCCGCCTTACGTGGCAGCAGAGGACGCGCATCTGCTACGCGACGGTCTGCCGTTTGAGCCCCGGTGTGCGCTGACTGATGGGGTGGACGGTGGCGATGGCACCGCCTGCCTGCAGGCGATCATTGCCGGCGCCGGGGAAGTTCTGTCGCCCGGTGGCTGGTTGTTGCTGGAACACGGCTACGATCAGGCGGTCAAATTGAGGACGTGTCTGAAAAACGCAGGTTTTGGCCAGGTGGCATCCTGGCAGGATGCTGCTGGGATTGAACGCGTCAGCGGCGGCGTGTGGGGCAGTGCTGCGGGTTAACGGTTGCGGTTCTTGGCCGGTAGAATCGTTAGTTTTTCCAAATTAATCGACAAAAGAGGCTTTCATGGATGTGCAGGAACTGATCAAGGAACAGGTCACCACCAATCCCGTTGTACTTTACATGAAGGGAACGCCGCGGGCGCCAATGTGCGGTTTTTCGGCGACAGCCGTGCAGATATTGCAGGCTTGCAATCTGCCGTTGTTCTTCAGCGTCAACGTGCTGGAAGAGCCTGAGATTCGTGAGGGGGTCAAGGTTTTCTCGAATTGGCCGACTATTCCGCAACTCTACGTTCGCGGTGAGTTCATTGGTGGCTGCGACATCATGCGCGAGATGTACCAGAGCGGCGAACTCAAGCAATTGCTGGAAGGGATTGCCGCGCCCGATTGATTCAGGAGGAGATGACGATGGTTCTGATGCTTGGCCTCCGGCGGTGGTTAACGTCGGTCGTTGCGGTATTGATGCTGGTCGCTTGTGCGAGTTACAGCGGCAGGGGGCTCGTGCCTGGTCAATCGATGTTGCCGGATATCATCGCGACCATGGGGGAGCCTGCCATGCGCTGGAAGGAATCGGATGGACGAGTCCAGCTTGCCTATCCTCGGGGGCCTGCCGGGGTGCATACCTTCATGGTGTTCATTGCTGCTGACGGACGTCTTGAAGGGATTCGCCAGGTTCTCGACATGTCGCATTTTGCTCGCATTGAAAGCGGGAAGAGCATGCAAAGCGATGTGTTGCGGCTGCTTGGCCCATCCGATTCGAATGGAACCGCGTATTTCGCAGCGCGCAACGAACTGGTGTGGGAATGGCGTTTCTGCGACAGCTGGAATCAGGTCGCGCGGTTCGCTGTTTTGTTCGATGCGACGACAGGGGTTGTGCGTTCAACCTTGCAGCAACCGGAACTGTCTGGCTGGGATGGCGTTGCCCCGGCGTGCGGGCACTGGTACGGAAATTTCTGAGCGCTGGTCTGGCTTAAAACGCCGCCAGTCGGGCGTTGGCGAGCGACAGGCGGCCGGCGAGTACTTCGAGGAAAGCTTGGTAGAAGTGCATGCGGCAGGCTTCAGAGGCTTTTTTCAGCGCTTCGCCCTTGACGGTGACGATTTTCGATTCAGTGAGTGCGACCACGTCGGCGCCGCGGATCTGCAGTCCTTTGCTGATCACCGCCATCTCGCCGAAGCAGTCACCGGTCATAAGCAGGTTGAGGATGCGGCCGTTCTTGGTGACTTTGAGTTCGCCTTCGGCGAGGAAACAGAAAAAATCGCCAGGTTCGCCGTCGTGCATGATGACCTCTTCCGGCTTGACGCTGTTCCATTTTGAGAAACGCAAGACCTCCCAGATTTCGACATCGGTAAAGTCGTCGAAGAATGGCAAGCCACGGAGCGTGTCGAATTTTTCCGAATCAGCGAAGTCGCGGGAAGGCGAGGTCAACTGTTTGTTGCGGAAAGCCTGCGCCAGATCGTGCGCGAATTCTTCCCAGGTCGGGTAGCGGTCGGCCGTGTCCTTGGCCATGGCCCGCGAGACGATGGCATCGAGGATTTCCGGTACTTCGGACCGGATCGCCGAAGGGGGCATCGGTTCGGTATTGATGATCTGATAGACGATGTTGTAGTTGGTACTGGCCTGGAAGGGCAGTTGACCGGTCAGTAACTGGTACATCACGACACCGAGCGAGTAGATGTCGGTCTGGTGGTCAAGCGGCAGTTCGCGTACTTGTTGCGGCGACATGTAGGCGGGCGAGCCGATCCCCGAAACCTGTGTGCGATCAGGGGCGTCGACCAGTGCCGCGCCGAAGTCGGAAATCTTGATATCACCCGATTCCGGACTGGCGCCGGCAAAGAGAATGTTCGCCGGTTTGATGTCGCGGTGGGTGATGCCGATCCGGTAAGCGAAATCAAGCGCACGCGTGCATTTGAAAATGATCTCGACGAGACGTTCGATGGGCAGGAGGCGTCCGGGGCTGCAGTAGGACTCAAGCGTACCGCCTTGCACGTATTCCATGACAATATAGCAGAGCGATTCGGCCACCACGGCATCGTAGATCTGGACGATGTGCGGGTGCGACAGCTTGCCGACGAGCGAGGCCTCGTTCAGGAAAAGATGGGTGTAGAGTTTGCCTTTTTCCGGGTTCCTGAGGATGTCCGGCGACGCGACCTTGATGGCGACGTCGCGTTGGGCAAAGGGGTCGTTGCCCAAATAGACGGTCGCGGTGGCGCCGTGTCCGATCTCGCGAATCAGGTCGTACTTGCCGATCTTTTTCATGAAACCCCTCTGAGCACTAGTTCAGCCGTTGGCGGGCGCGGGCAATGGCGGCGCGTACTTGCGTCGGGGCGGTGCCGCCGATGTGCTGGCGCGCGTCGAGTGAGCCTTCGACGGTCAGTACGGAGAAAACATCCTCGCCGATCATCGGCGAGAAAGCCTGTAATTCGGTCAGCGAAAGCTGCGGCAGGTCGACGCCGAGTTCTTCCGCGCGTTTGACTGCCAAACCGACCGCTTCATGTGCGTCACGGAAGGGCAGGCCCTTGCGCGTCAGATAGTCGGCGAGGTCGGTGGCGGTGGCAAAGCCCTGGCGCAAGGCATCACGCATGTTTTCCGGACGGGCGGTGACGCCAGCAATCATCTCGGCGAAGATGCGCAAGGTGTCGGTAATGGTGTCGACCGTGTCGAACAGCGGCTCCTTATCCTCCTGGTTGTCCTTGTTGTAGGCCAGCGGCTGGCCCTTCATCAAAGTCAGCAGCGACATCAGATGGCCATAGATGCGGCCGGTCTTGCCGCGTGCGAGTTCGGGAACGTCCGGGTTTTTCTTCTGCGGCATGATGGAGCTGCCGGTGCAGAAACGGTCGGCGATGCGCACGAAGCCGAAGCGCGGGTTGATCCACAGCACCAACTCTTCCGACATGCGCGAGAAGTGCATCATCAGCAGCGAGGCGGCGGCGCAGAATTCGATGGCGAAGTCGCGGTCGGAGACAGCGTCGAGAGAGTTCTCGCAGACGCCGGCGAAGCCCAGTTCGGTAGCGACGAACTCACGATCAATGGGATAAGTGGTGCCCGCCAGCGCAGCAGCGCCCAACGGCAGGAAATTGGTACGTTTGCGCACGTCGGCAAAGCGCTCGGCGTCACGCCGCGTCATTTCGAACCAGGCGAGCAGATGGTGGCCGAAGGTGACGGGCTGCGCGACCTGCAGATGTGTGCAGCCCGGCATCGGCGTCGCGGACTCACGCTCGGCGAGGTCGAGCAAGCTGGTCTGGAAGGTCTTGAGCAGCGCCAGAATGTCGTCGATCGCGTCGCGTAGGTACAGGCGAATGTCAGTGGCGACCTGGTCGTTACGTGATCGTCCGGTATGCAGGCGCTTGCCGGCGTCACCGACGAGTGCCGTGAGGCGCTTTTCAATGTTGAGATGCACATCTTCGAGGTCAAGCGACCACTCGAATGTACCGGATTCGATTTCGCCGATGATCTGCGCCATGCCGCGATCGATGTCGGCGAGGTCCGCTGCGGAAATGATGCCTTGGCGCGCCAGCATTTTGGCATGGGCCAATGATCCCCGGATGTCCTGGCGCCACATGCGTTTGTCGAAGTTGACCGAAGCCGTGTAGCGTTTCACGAGTGCTGAGGTGGGTTCGCTGAAACGGCCGGCCCAAGTGTATTGCGAAGAAGGGGATTGCGATTCGGTCATGATAAAGGCAAGTGCTTGAGCTAGAATTGAAAACCCTGTACGGATTTCTCTGGTTTGTAGATGCCAAGTATAAAGCATTCCCTCGCCGGCAACCCGATTCCGGACTTCCGCAATTTCGGCGTCATGTTGCGGGTGCTGCTCGGCGTGAACGCGCTGGCGCTGGCAGGGGCGCTCGTGCAAAGCAGCAGCGTCGGTGACTGGGTTGGGCGGTTCATCAGCATGGCGGCTTGGGTCCAGCCGCTGCTGCTCCTGAATCTGCTGTTGCTGGCGCTGGCGGCGCCTGTGTTGGCGAAAATGACTGTTCGGAGTGCGCAGGTGGTGGTAGTAAGTTTCTCCGCCGCATCATCAGTCTTGCTGGTTGATGGATGGCGCTTTCTCGGTCTGGACGAAGGTGGCGGCGGGCGACTGTTCCGTGCGGCCCTGCTCGGGGCGTTGGTTGCAGGGGGAATGTTGTTCTATTTCACCTTGCGCGCCAAGGCATTTTCTCCCGCGATCACGGAAGCCAAACTGCAAGCGCTGACAGCGCGGATCCGTCCGCATTTCCTGTTCAACAGCCTGAATGCCGTGCTCTCACTGATTCGTTCCGAGCCGAGGCGTGCTGAAACGGCTTTGGAAGAATTGGCCGAGCTATTCCGCGTCCTGATGCGTGATCCGCGCGACTTGTTGCCGCTGGCCGACGAGATTGCCTTGTGCCGGCAGTATCTCGATCTGGAGAAACTGCGCCTTGGTGATCGCCTCAAGGTTGAATGGGAGGTTCTCGATGTGCCATCGGATCTTGAGGTTCCGCCGCTGATGCTGCAACCGTTGCTGGAAAATGCGATCTATCATGGCATCGAGCCGGCGGCCGAGGGCGGAACGATCCGCATCCGCTTTGCGCGGACCCGCGATGAATTGCTGATCGAACTCGCCAACCCTTGTTTGGGTGATACCGTTTCTTCGAGTGGAAACCATATGGCTCTTGCCAATATCCGGGAGCGGCTCGGTCTTTATTACGATCTGGAAGCGCGCCTGGAGACGCGGCAAGAAGTATTGCCGGAAGGTGTGTGTGAGTATCACGTGCAGATCGCCTTGCCTTATCGGAGTGCCGCATGAACCGCGCCGCTTCCCTGTCGGTCGTGGTCGTTGATGACGAGCTTCCGGCGCGCGCACGACTGCGTGATCTGTTGGCCGATGCAGCGGTGGAGGTGCCGAACGAAGTTGTCGCCGAAGCGGCCAACGGTGAGTTGGCCATCCAGGCGATTGCCAACTGTTCCGAAGGGCATGTCGATCTGGTTTTGACCGACATTCGCATGCCGAAGATGGACGGTGTTGAGCTTGCCCGGCACTTGTCCCGTCTGGAAAAACCGCCGGCCGTTGTTTTTGTCACCGCCTATGACAGCTATGCCGTGCAAGCTTTCGAACTCAATGCCATCGATTATCTGGTCAAACCGGTCCGGTTGCCGCGGTTACTCGCAGCCTTGCAAAAAGCCCGGCAAAAAAGACCTGTCATCGCCGTCCAGACACTCGAGAAAATTCAGCAGGGGGCACGCTCTCATTTGTCTTGCCACGAACGTGGGCGGCTGCTGCTGATTCCGGTGAGCGATATTCTGTATCTCCGGGCCGATCTCAAATATGTGGCGGCGCGTACGGCGGCGCGCGAATATCTGCTCGATGAGTCGTTGACGCACCTTGAAGAGGAGTTCTCCGAGCGTTTCATCCGGCTCCATCGCAGCGCTCTTGCGGCGCGGGATGCGATCATCGGATTTGAGAAGAACGACGAGGATGATGCTGAGACTCAATGGCGGGCGTTGCTGCGCGATGTGCCGGAAAAATTGCCGGTCAGCCGGCGCCAATGGCCGCTGGTCAAACAGTATGCGAAACAACTGAGTTCGTAGGGGCGCTCCAAAATGAAAAAGCCCCTGCCTGGAAGGGCAGAGGCGATCAGCTGTTAGCTTGAATCAGAGGAACGACGGGAATGGCAGGTCCGTGTCCTTGGTGAATACGTCGTCGAAACCCCGGTAGAAGTGGAATTCCATGTCGTCCTTGTTGTCCGGGAAGACGAACTTGCCGCC
>CAYUYI010000091.1:0-7669 GCA_964448995.1 uncultured Propionivibrio sp.
GCATCGTTATGAAAGGAAGTCAGGCATGAACCAAGCCGTGATCCACGTTCATCCGGCCGGCCCGCTGCTTGCGCTGGTCGGCAACCCCAACTGCGGCAAGACCGCATTGTTTAACCGGCTCACCGGCAGTCGCCAGAAAGTGGCCAACTACGCCGGGGTGACCGTCGAGCGCAAGGAAGGCCGGTTCACCACCCCGGCCGGCAAAACGATTCGCATCCTCGACTTGCCGGGCGCCTACAGCCTCTATCCGCGCTCGCCGGACGAACGGGTGACCTGCGACGTCCTCTTTGGCCGCGCCGAAGGGGAGAAACGTCCGGACCTCGTCGTCTGCGTCGTCGATGCCACCAACCTGCGTCGCAACCTGCGCCTGGCGCTGGCCATCAAACGCCTCGGCCTGCCCTGCGTCATCGCCCTCAACATGAACGACCTCGCCAAAGAGCGCGGCATTCATATCAATGCCGACACACTGTCCGCTGAACTCGGCTTGCCGGTCGTCAGTACCGTCGCCATCGAACGCGACGGCGTCGATTCACTGGTCGAACGCTTCGACGACAAGGCCATCTGGCGGGCAGCATCGCCGGCAAACCCAGCGGAAGAAACTCGCCCCGGCGAACAGGGCGATCACATCGCGGTCCGCCAGATCCTGCAGCGGCTCGGACTCGACGATATCATCCCGCATACGCCCAGCGACCGCATCGACCGTATCGTGCTGCATCCGGTCATTGGCCCGGTTCTGCTGGCACTGATCCTGTTCCTGATGTTCCAGGCGGTGTTTGCCTGGGCCACAGTCCCGATGGACCTGATCGAAGCATCCACCGGCGCACTCGGCAAACTGGCCAGCGAACACCTTGCCGATGGCTGGTTCAAGAGTCTGCTGGTCGACGGCATCATCGCCGGTGCGGGCGGCGTACTGGTCTTCCTGCCGCAGATCCTGATCCTCTTCTTCTTCATTCTCGCGCTCGAAGAATCCGGCTATCTGCCGCGTGCCGCTTTCCTGCTCGACCGCCTGATGGGCTGGGTGGGGCTGAGCGGCCGCTCGTTCATTCCGCTCCTGTCGAGCTTCGCTTGCGCCATCCCCGGCATCATGGCCGCCCGCACCATCGCCAACCCGCGCGATCGGCTGGTGACGATCATGATCGCCCCGCTGATGACCTGTTCGGCGCGCCTGCCGGTCTATGCGCTGCTGGTCGGCGCCTTCATCCCCGAACAGGAAATCGCCGGCTTGTTCGAATTGCAGGGACTGGTCCTGTTCGCACTCTATCTCGCCGGGATCGCTGGCGCGATGGCGGTTGCCTGGGTACTCAAGCGCTTCACTGCCGCCGGGCGCCAGGTTCGTCCGCTCATGATGGAGCTACCGAGCTATCACTTGCCAACCGCCCGCAATCTGGCCATCGGCCTGTGGCAGCGTGCAGCAATCTTCCTGAAGCGTGTCGGCACCATCATCATGGCGCTGAGCATCGCCCTGTGGTTCCTGGCGAGCTATCCGGCCGCCCCGGAAGATGCCGAGTTGTCAGCCATCGAGTACAGCTACGCCGGAAAGATGGGTAAGGCGCTGGCGACGGTCTTCGAACCGATCGGTTTCAACTGGCAGATCAGCGTGGCGCTGGTACCGGGGCTCGCCGCCCGTGAAGTCGCCGTCAGCGCGCTGAGTACCGTCTATGCGCTCTCGGCAGAAGATGATGACGAGAAAGCCGAGGCCTTGAAACCCCTGATCTCGGAAAACTGGAGTTTGGCGACGGCCCTGTCGCTGCTGGCCTGGTTCA
This sequence comes from uncultured Propionivibrio sp., assembly GCA_964448995.1. GTDB lineage: Bacteria > Pseudomonadota > Gammaproteobacteria > Burkholderiales > Rhodocyclaceae > Propionivibrio. Next base: position 1,764 of record CAYUYI010000091.1, read on the forward strand.
TCTTTGCGCCGCAGTGTCTTGCGACGCTGGCCGCCGTCAAACGCGAGACCGGCGGCTGGACCATGCCACTGATCATGGCCGCGTATCTCTTCGGACTGGCCTACGCGGCAGCGTTTGTCACTTTCCGCGTGGCGGTGGCGATGGGGTTGGGCTGACCAGAATCAATCCGTCGATTGCGACGAGGCGTGCCGTCTAGCGCATGCCTCGTCCAGACAATCGACAAACAGATACAAGGCGTGTTCTTGCAGCGCAAAGCCATGGTCCTTGGCGATTTTCTGCTGCCGCCGTTCCATCGGCTCATCGTAGAACTCGACCACATGTCCACAAGTGGTACACACCAAATGGTCGTGATGGGTACCCGCCTTGAGTTCATAGACGGACTTGCCGGATTCGAACTGATGGCGTTCGAGCAATCCGGCCTGAACGAATTGCGTCAGCACACGATAGACGGTTGCCAAGCCGACATCGCTGTTCTCTTTGGCCAGCAAGCGATGGACATCGTCCGCCGTCAGGTGACACCGATCACAATTACGGAACAATTCGAGAATTCGAATCCGCTGATTCGTCGCCTTCAGCCCCAACGCATTGAGTTCTTTCGTATCGTCGCTCATCGCCACCAACCTTTAGAATTTTTCGCTGTCGCGCAGATAACGCCACTTCCCAAGCGGCAAATCACCGAGCCGTACCTTGCCCATGCGCACACGCTTAAGTCCAACGACGCGCAGGCCGACCAATTCGCACATGCGACGAATCTGGCGCTTTCGCCCCTCATTGAGAACAAAGCGTAACTGGTCGTCGTTAAGCCACTCGACCTGCGCCGGCTTCAACTGCTTGCCATCCAGGCTGAGGCCGTGGCGGAGCAGCGCAAGACCACGCTCGTCCAGAGTTCCCTCGACACGGACAAGATACTCCTTGTCAACCTGCGAGTCCTCGCCGATCAGTTGCCGTGCGACCCGGCCATCCTGTGTAAGCACCAGCAACCCGGTCGAATCGATGTCGAGACGCCCGGCAGGAGCCAGGCCTTTCAGATGCGCCGGCTGGAAACGTGGCGTATCGGGGGTGGAATGCTGATTCTCCGGCAAAATCAGTTTAATGGCCGGGATGCACCCAGGCTCCGGTTGTCCGGAAACATAGCCAACCGGCTTGTGCAGAACAATCGTCATCTGGCGCTGTTGTGATGCCTGTGCCGCCTTGTCCAGCGTAATCGCGGCGGCCGGGTCAGCACGCGTACCGAGTTCTGCCACCCGCACGCCATCGACAAACACCCAGCCGCGCTCGATGAAAGCATCCGCTTCGCGCCGCGAGCAAAGTCCGCGCTCCGCCATCAGCTTGGAAACGCGTACGCCCCCACCTGTCACCGTTGCCGGCGGCGTTTTGGAAACAACCTTGGGAGGGATTTTCCTCGCAGGCGGCTTGGGTGTCGTGACCGTCTGCGGACGCGTGCGCCAATCCTTGTTCGGCACCGTTGGCGCGGGTTCGGCTTCAACCGCCGGCTTGCGCCGGACACCAGCCGCCCCTCCCCGGATCGGCTTGCGCTTCGGATTGGCTTCGACCACCTTTTCCGGCAAACCGAGTGGCTTGCGCGGACGCTCAGTCATCGCTGGACACATCCAGCAACTCAACCTCAAACACCAGCGTGGCGTTGGGCGGAATCACGCCGCCCGCACCGCGCGCGCCATAGCCCAGTTGCGGCGGGATCGTCAGCTTGCGCACGCCGCCGACTTTCATGCCTTGTACCCCCTCGTCCCATCCGGCAATCACCATGTGCCCGCCGAGCGAGAATTCGAAGGGTTCATCACGATCCTTGCTCGAATCAAATTTGCGGCCATCCGTCAGCCAACCGGTGTAATGCACGCTGACGAACTGGCCGGCCTGGGCAGTTTCGCCGGTCCCCACATGAATTTCTTCGATCTGCAGCCCGGAAGCTGTGGTGATGCTGGTCATGGCATTTCCTTCTTTTTGCAAAACGCCAAGTGTAGACCAGAGGACGCCATCGGACCAGTTTCAAGCGCGAAAACTGACGCTACACCGTCTTTGGGCTACACTTCGTATGCTAACAATATCAGGGGCGGACCATTATGGACATCCGTACAATCATCGCGCCGGTCATCACTGACAAACAGGCGCTAGAAGAGTTCATCGAATCGCTGAACGACCTCGCCCCTAGTATCGAACGCGACATTGCCCGGCTCAAAACGACGCCCGATGATCGCGATGTCATTGCCAATCTTTTCCGCGCTGCCCACAACATCAAGGGGGACGGCACCCTGTGCAAGGTCGATCTGGCCGTCGTGATCGTGCACCCGATCGAGACCGTATTGTCCCGTCTGCGCAATAGCGAAATCACGTTCTCCGAAATTCTTGCCGAGGCGATCCTGCTGGCTATCGACCGCCTCGAACTTGCGGTGGAGGCGCTCTTCTCCGGAAAATCGCTTGAAAATCTTCACCTGGTAACGCTGGTTGAATGGCTCGAACGCCTTGCGCAAACGCCCGCCGAAAGTGTCGAAGCCTGCGCAGGCGAACTGATCGAGGCTGTGACCGGGTTCCGTCCGGCCGCTGAAAATTCGCAGCTACTGCGCGGCCCGGCCATTTCCTTCGCGCGCAAGACAAAATCACAGGCGACCGACGACCTCCGTTTCTTCCGAACCTTGGCCAATCAGCTGGAGGCCCGCTCGTTGCTGTTCAAGGGCCGGACGACCCGTCTACTGAAGCTCGCCAGCGAAACCAATCAGGAAGCCGGTTCACCCGTTGATCCGTTGCAACTTGAGGCTGCGGTTTACATGCACGATATCGGCATGATGTTTCTTCCGGAATCCATCTGGCTGAAAGTCGAACGAATGACGCCAGAGGACAAGATGGCGCTGCGAACGCATCCGGCGCTGGGCGCGGGCCTGTTGTCACGCATGGAGGGATGGGATCTTGCAGCGGAAATGGTGTTGCAACACCACGAGATGCCGGATGGCGCCGGTTATCCATCAGCCATGCCCGGCGGACAGATTTGCCCAGGCGCCAAAATCCTATCCATCATTGACGCATTTGAGGCCGTCATGCTCAAGCATATCAACCGTGGCAGAAATCGTTCAGTCCTGCGAGCGATCGCCGAAATCAATGCCTGCGACAACCAGTTCGCGCCGGAATGGATCGAGCCGTTCAATCAAATCATTCGTCGAACGGTCGAGGCCTGATGCAGGATCAGTTTGCTGATATTTCGCGGCGTTTTGGTGGCATCCGCCGACTGTACGGGAATACGGCGCTGGAACGCTTCCAGCACGCCCACGTTTGCGTCGTCGGTATCGGCGGTGTCGGTTCATGGGCTGCCGAAGCTTTGGCCCGATCAGCCATCGGCACGATCACCCTGATCGATCTCGACATGGTCGCCGAATCAAACGTCAATCGGCAGATTCACGCCCTTGGCGAGACGTTTGGCAAAGCCAAGACAACCGCCATGGCCGAACGCATTCGCCTGATTAACCCACAGTGCGAGGTGCTCGAAATCGAGGATTTCGTCACCCCGGAAAATATTGAAACGGTGCTCGGCCGCGGATTCGATTTCATCATTGACGCCATTGATCAGGTCCGCGTCAAGACGGCCATGATTGCCTGGTGTCATCGCCAAGGGATCCCCATCGTCACCGCCGGCGGTGCCGGCGGGCAACAGGATCCCACGCGCATCGAAATAGCCGACCTCTCGCGCACTATTCAGGACCCTCTGCTTTCCAAGGTCCGCGCCCAGTTGCGCAAGCATCACGGTTTTCCCCGCGACCCCCGTAAAAAATTCGGGATTCCGGCCGTGTTTTCAAGCGAGCCGCTACGTTACCCCGAGAACGGCGCAGTATGCGACGAAGCGCCATCACTTGTCGGGCTCAACTGTGCCGGCTACGGGTCCTCGGTCTGCGTGACGGCACCGTTTGGATTCATCGCGGCAGCCGAGGCGTTACGCTATCTCGCTGGAACAGTCTGACTGTCGAGCCAGATACCCAAACCTTGGGCATTCAATTCCAGATCGTTTCCCAATAATTCGACGATCCGTGCTTCTAGGACCTCGCAACCGACGGCACGCACCTCGTGCAGCGCATAGCGAGAAAGTGCGGCGTGAATTTGGCGATGTCGGACTTCGCCCGACATGGTCGCCTCGCGAGCGATGCGTACAAAAGCCTCAAGATGCCGATGTAGCGCGGCACCGTTTCGCTCAACATGGACCAGTTGGCCAAAGTGGGTGGGGTATACCGCCGCGGGGCGGTAGGACATGAGGCGATCCATCGACGCATGCAATGCTTCGGGTTCAAACTGAACCGGGGTTGTTGTCGGGAAAACGAACTGCTGTTGAGGTCCGTTAAGCTCTGCATAGGTCACACCAAACGTATCGCCGGTAAAAATCTGACCTGACTTCTCGTCAACGATTGCAATATGGTGCCGAGCGTGTCCCGGCACATCCAGACACAGCAGTTGACGGCCGGCTAGCGAGAGAACAAGGCCATCGTTCGCCTCGATAATTCGCCCCAAATCAATGGGCAAAATCTCACCGTAAAGGCGCTGTGTCGCCTCCGCGCCATAGACGCCGATCGTCCCAGCGATCAGCTTGGAAGGATCGGCCATATGCCTCGCCCCACGCGGATGGACGACGAGACGGGCATTCGGAAATTCGCGCATCATCGCGCCTGCACCGCCTGCATGATCGAGATGCACATGGGTCGGGATCACGAAATCGACGGCGTCACGTGCGATCCCGATCTCGTTCAGCGCCATCACAACGCGCGACACAGCGCTGTTGCATCCCGTCTCGATTAACGCCACTCGCCCCTGCTGGACCAGCACATAGATTGCAGCCAAGCCAGGACGGACATAGCGCGAATCAATCGCGTAAATACCTTCCCCAAACGAAATCAATGCCCCCATGAACGCCCCCGAAAAGGCGTCATTATGCCGTGCCTTACCTCAAGACACGTCGAGTCTATCGGGGAAAATTTCGCGGTAAAGCGCGTGGCTGGCATAGGCCAGCACGGGGAAGGTCACCAAGAACAGTGGAAAAATCAGAATACTCACGGTGATTGTCACCATCAGGAACAATGACCACAGCAGGCACGGGATCAGATTACGAAACACGGCCATGACACTCAGTTGCACCGCCTGTAGCAATTTCGCTCGCCGATAGTAGAGCAATGGCACCGAAAAAGCCGAAATAGCAAAGACAAAAAATGCCAGCAAGCCGCCGAGCACGACGCTACGGAGCAAAAACGCGATGACCGGACCGCTCGGCGCAAGCAGATTGAACAAAGGCTCAGGGGTACGACCGATCAATGAGGCGTAGAGATAGGCTGCGTTGATCACCCAAATAGCGAACAGGATGGCGCACGCGAACGCAATTGACAGAATCCCCCCGTTCATCCGCGAAAAGCCAAAACGGATATCGGCCGCGCTACAGGGCTCCCCTCGACTCAACCGATCTGCCAAGGCAAAAAAACCACCGAGTAAAAACGGCCCGATCAGCATGAAACCGCCGGAAATCGGAAAAATCAGCGGCGAGTGGCTTGCACGCGTAATGCTTGCCAAGATCGCAACACCGATCAACGCGAAAATCATGGAAAACGACACGCTCAGCGGACGCGTGTGTACGAACATATCCCAGCCGCAACGGATGATCCGCGGGAAAAGGCCCACGGAGATTCGCGCGATAACTGGCTCCTCTGTCAGATGGCTCATATCGCTCTCCCGAAGATGCCGGCCATTGTGACAGATTTATACGACTTTCGTCATACACTTGTCTATTGCGGATAAAAAAAACCCCTCTAGGCTGGAAGCGTAGAGGGGTTTTTGTTGGGGAGCCTGGCGGTGACCTACTTTCGCACACGGTATGTGCACTATCATCGGCGCAACTTCGTTTCACGGTCCTGTTCGGGATGGGAAGG
>CAYUYI010000092.1:0-7629 GCA_964448995.1 uncultured Propionivibrio sp.
CCGGTCCCCCATCAGCAGATAGCCGAACAACGCGGCAAACAGTGTTTCTGCCGAAAGGATGATGGCCGCGTCGGACGCCTGCGCATAACGTTGCCCGACCACTTGTCCGGTGTAGGCAAAGCCAACCGACAGCACGCCGGTATAGAGAATGGGGCCGGCGGCCCGCCGGATGCCTTCCAGCGTAATCGTCTCGCTGACACCCGCCCAGGCCAGGCTGATCACGCCACAGACCAGGAACTGTCCGAAAGCCACCAGAAACGGCGCCGCGATACGATCGGCAATTCGCCCGACCAGCACGACATGCAGTGCCCAGAACACGCTGCTGGCGATCACCCACGCGTCTCCCGTACTGATTTCCATGCGGCTGGCGCCGGACAACATCCAGGTGCCGATCACACATCCCAGCGACGTTGGCCAGACTGACCAGTGCGGGCGATCCCGCATGACCCCCCAAGTGAAAATGGGCACCAACGGCACATACAGCGCGGTCAGGAAACCGGCGTGGGTTACGCTTGACCCCTGTTCGATCCCGATCTGCTGAAACACGGCGCCAAACATCAACAACAATCCGAGCACGGCGATACTGAAACCATCCCGACGCGATAACGGCACTGGCCGGCAAGCGGCCCGACGATAATCACGCCACGCGAACGGCGCGATGACGCACGCCCCGAGCAGGAAACGGATGCCATTGAAGGAAAAAGAACTGAGTCCTTCCATTCCTTGCGCCTGGGCGACAAAAGCCGACCCCCAAATCAGGGCAACGACCAGCAATAACAGATTGGCTTGCGAGCGACTCACAACGATCCCGGCTAAAGCGAAATCGGAAAGTCTACCTGAAAACCTTATTCTTCCGGAACATCGGCCGGTCGAATCGCCAGAAACAGGACCTGGCCTTGTGATTCGGCCAGTTGCGCGAGCGACGAGATGGCACCGAGCAGATCGACGACATCCTCTTCGTGCCAGGCGGCAGTTTCGAACTCTTCGGTCGCCACCAGTTCGCTCGCCACCGAGGCCATTGAGTCCTCGTCAAGACCCGCGAGCGCCTCGAACAATTCATCCGCCAGATGAAGAACAATGGTTTCGTCAGCCGAGACATACACCGGCTCATAGCGGTCCAGCGCCATCTGTAACGAATCGCCGGTCAACAACGCATGCAGCACGGCCATACGAACAGTGTCGAAACCGGGCAGTTCGATGCCGCTCCAATCATTCAGTGGCTGTGGTGATTCGCCAACTGCCTCATATTCATCATCTTCGGCAGCGACCAGCCAAGTCTGGAATTGCATGCGTTTTTCCTCTCAAGCCATTGATTTGCACAGCCGGCCCACGGCGGCAATCGCGTAGTCGATATCGGCCTCGCACGTGCGATGATTGACGATCGCCGCACGAATAACCGTCCGGCCACCGATTTTCGTCGTCGAGAAGACGACTTCCCCCGACAATTGAAGCTGATGCGTGATCTTTTCGTTCAAGGCATCCTGCGCGGGACCACCCCAATCTTCAGGCGCCACGCTGAAACAACACACATTCAGGCGAACCGGTGCCGCCAAGCGGAAGCCCATCGTCCCGACGCACTCGCCCATCCGCGCGGCCAGCCGGCAGTTGCGCGTAATCGCGCGCCCCAAGGCTTCCCGTCCGTAACCACGCAATGCGGACCAGACCTTGAGTGCCCGGAAACCCCGCGACAGATCGATTCCGTAATCGCAATACCAGGGGTCGCCACCACCGATGCCTTCATCCTGCCGTGCCAGATACGCAGGACGCGCTGCGAACGCCTGCCGGTGCACCACTTCGTCGCGGATCAAGACCACGCCGCAGTCGTACTGCACGTACATCCATTTGTGGAAATCGAAAGCGATCGAGTCGGCACGCTCGATACCACGCGTCAGTTCGCACCACGGCGATTCAGCCAGCCGTGCCCAGGCCCCAAAGGCGCCATCCACGTGCAACCAGATGTGCTCATCGGCGCAGAAATCGGCTATCGCGTCGATCGGGTCGAACAGCCCAAGATCAACCGACCCCGCCGTTGCTACCACGCAAAGCGGCAAGATCCCGGCAGCACGGTCCCGAGCGACGGCCTCCGCCAGAAGACCGAGATCCATTGCCCCATCATCTCCGGCCGGAATCGTTCTCAGGGCCGACGTACCCAACCCCAGCAGTTCCAGCGCTTTGACCGTCGCGTTGTGGACTCCCTTGACCGCATAAGCGGCTAGGCGCGGCATGCCCTGAACGCCATCACGCCTTGACTCGGGGCCGAGCGCCTGGATACGGGCTGCTGCCAGCGCGATGACGGTGGCCTGGGAAGTCCCGGCAACAAGCAGGCCGCTGGCCCCTTCGGGGAAACCAAAACACCGGCGACACCAATCGATCACTTCACGCTCGACGTAGACCGCGCCGTGGTCGCGCCCCCCACAATTGCTGTTCATCGTCGCCGCCACCATCTCCGCCAGCAGGCCGTTGGCCAAGCCCGTTCCGTGCACCCAACCGAAAAAGCGCGGATGGGTGTTTCCGGTGTGGAACGGCAGGACGTTGTGCGCCAGCAGGTCAACCAGTGCCGCCCCATCAACCCCGGGCTCGGCATCCCCCAAGCGCAGCGCTTGCTTGTGCTCGGCAGAAAGCGGTCGCCAAGGACGATTGCGCGCATCGCTCAGCTGGTCGATGCAAGCGTCAAGGAGACGGTGCGCTTCGTTTCGAAAGGCCTCCCAATCAGCCGGATCAAGCGGTGACGATGTCAATTCCGTCTCATTTTGAGCCATAAGTCATCCCGATTATCTGAACATGAACAGACCAGAGACCAGCAGAACACCATACACGATCTGCGAGAAATAATGATCCTTGATGTGGCGATGCGCCCAGTTACCGGCCAGCGCCCCGATCCCCAGAAATGGCAGGCAAATGCCGATGATTTTCCAGATTTCCGGCGTCATCCGACCGGAGGCCACGCCCTGAACCAGCATCACCGTATTCAGGCTCAGCCAGAGCATGCTGATCGTCGCCCGGAAATTGCTCTTATCCACCAGCGCATTACGCGCATAAATCACAACCAGCGGACCGCCCGACGAAAATACACCGTGGATAAAGCCGCCCGCGACCAGCAACAGGTTCAACACCCATTTCGGCAAACGACTTTCGTTCAGAGAGACGACGTAAGAAAGCAACCCGCGCACGGCCACGATGACCATGAATGCACCGAGAATCCAGCGCAGCACGTTCTCGTCGAAATAGCCGAACGTAAAAATCCCAAAGGGAAGGCCGAGCCCGACAAACGCCACGATCTTGGCGAACTCGCGCCAGACGATGCGCTGGCGATCGATCCAGACGATATAGACTGCCAGCAAGAGGGCAAGGAATAGCAATACCGGCACGGCCTGTTTGGTGCCAATCAACAGGATGGCGAAAGGCAGCGCCAGCACGGTGCAACCGAAGCCGGTAATCCCTTCGAGAAAATGGGTCAGGAGAACGACGCAGCCGAGCAGCAGGTAAGACGTCATGATCGCCGGAACAAGAGACAAGTTCGCGCATTGTCTTGCCGGACCTTGCGCTTGTCCAGAAAAAGAACATCCGCAAAGGCGCGGAAAGGCGACATGCTATAATCCGCGCCCTTGCGCGCCGCCACTGGATCAAGAATTCATGGTGCCCCGAGCCAGAGTCGAACTGGCACGCCTTTCGGCGGCGGATTTTGAGTCCGCTGCGTCTACCGATTCCGCCATCGGGGCGATGAGTTTTTGAGCAGGCAAAAACCCGAAGAGGGCGAATTATCCCTGATTCGGCGTCGGCGAACAAGTCATCCAACAAACCTTCCCAAAATGCTGACCCTCGACGACTTCGATTTTCCACTTCCACCCGAACTGATCGCCCAGCATCCGGCCAGTGAACGCACGGCCAGTCGCCTGCTGCACGTGCAGGGCAACGTCCGCTACGACCGGCGCTTTTCCGACCTGCCACAACTCGTCGCCGCGGGCGATCTTCTCGTTTTCAACAACACCAAGGTCATCAAGGCACGCCTGTTCGGTCAAAAGGAAAGCGGCGGCCAGATCGAAGTCATGATCGAGCGTATTGTCGATCGCCGACACGCTGTCGCGCAAATTCGCGCCAGCAAGTCGCCAAAGCCGGGCAGCCGCATCCTTCTCGAACAGGCATTCGTGCTCACTGTTACCGGGCGCACGGGCGAACACGGCGAGTTCTTCGCACTCGAACTCGCGGATGACGGCGACCTCTACGCACTCACTGAGACACATGGCCATCTCCCGCTCCCCCCCTACATCACACACGACGCCGAGAACGACGACAAAGCCCGTTACCAGACAGTCTACGCGCTGCACACCGGCGCGGTCGCCGCACCGACGGCAGGCTTGCATTTTGACGAGAGCATGCTGAGCCGCCTGCAAGCGCAAGGCGTAGAACTCGCCTGGCTGACACTGCATGTCGGTGCTGGCACTTTCCAGCCAGTACGCGCGCACGCCATCACCGATCACCGCATGCACTCGGAATACTACGACCTGCCGCAAGCCACGATTGACGCCATCACCCGTACACGTGCCCGCGGCGGCCGCGTGATCGCCGTCGGCACCACCAGCCTGCGTACGCTCGAAGCCGCATCCCAATCAGGAAACCTGCGCGCCGGGCCGGCCGAGACCGATATCTTCATCACACCGGGCTACCGCTTCAACATCGTTGATCGGCTGATCACCAACTTTCACCTGCCGAAATCGACACTGCTCATGCTGGTATCGGCTTTTGCCGGAATGGACTCCATCCGCGCCGCCTACCTTCACGCCATCGAACAGCGTTACCGCTTCTTCAGCTACGGCGACGCCATGCTTCTGGAAAAACAACCATGAACTACGAACTTCTTGCCACCGATGGTGCCGCCCGCCGAGGCCGCCTGACGCTGGCGCACGGCGTCGTCGAAACGCCGGTCTTCATGCCGGTCGGCACCTACGGCACGGTCAAGGCGATGACGCCGCGTGATCTCAACGAGATCGGCGCACAGATCTGCCTCGGCAACACCTTCCATCTGTGGCTACGGCCCGGTCTTGAGGTCGTCGGCGCGCACGGCGGCCTCCACCGCTTGATGGGCTGGGACAAGCCGATCCTCACTGACTCGGGTGGCTTCCAGGTATTTTCCCTCGGCGCGCTGCGCAAGATCACCGAGGAAGGCGTCAAGTTCTCTTCGCCGATCGACGGCCGCAAGTTGTTCCTGACGCCGGAAGAATCGATGCGCATTCAGCACACGCTGAACTCCGACATCGTCATGATCTTCGACGAATGCACGCCCTATCCGGCCACGCACGCGCAGGCTGCCGATTCGATGCGCATGTCGATGCGCTGGGCCAGGCGCTCGCGCGACGAGCACAATCGGCTGGAAAACAGCAATGCGCTGTTCGGCATCGTGCAGGGCGGCATGTACGAGGCACTGCGCGACGAATCGCTGGCCGGCCTGGACGAGATCGGCTTCGACGGCATGGCCATCGGCGGCCTGTCAGTCGGTGAACCCAAAGAAGAAATGGAACGCATCCTTGCCCACACGGCACCACGCCTGCCGACGCACAAGCCTCGCTACCTGATGGGGGTCGGCACGCCGGAGGATCTGGTGCATGGCGTACAGGCCGGCATCGACATGTTCGACTGCGTGATGCCGACGCGCAACGCGCGCAACGGTCACCTGTTTACCCGATTCGGCGACGTGCGCATCAAGAACGCACAGTACAAGAACGACCTGCGTCCGCTCGACGAATCCTGCGATTGCTACACCTGCCGGAACTTCAGCCGCGCCTATCTGCACCACCTGTTCCGCGTCGGCGAAATCCTCGGCGCGCAACTCAACACCATTCACAACCTGCGCTACTACCAGACGCTGATGCACGAGTTGCGCGAGGCCATCGCCACCGGCACGCTGACCGACACCGTGGCCCGCTTTCATGCCTGTCGCGCCGGGCAGGAGTGATACAATAGCCGGTCGTTTTTTGACCCACCCATTCGTTTTTTTCAGGAGACAACTGTGCTGATCAGTTCTGCCCACGCTCAAACCGCCGCAGCCCCTTCGGGCGGCGGCTTCGAACAGATTTTCATCATGATCGCGATGTTCGCGGTCCTCTATTTCTTCATGATCCGCCCGCAGCAGAAAAAGGCCAAGGAACACAAGGCACTCGTCGAAGCGCTGGCCAAGGGCGATGAAGTCATCACAGCCGGGGGCATGACCGGAAAAATCACCAAGGTGACCGACGACTTCATCACGGTTTCAATTGCTGAGAACGTCGAAGTACAGTTCCAGAAATCCGCCATCTCCACGGTTCTGCCCAAAGGCACGCTCAAGAACTGAACGAAGCCCTCGGCCGGTGTGAGGAGCAATCCTCACACCTCGCGGCGACAACCGCTCCGTCCCACTCACGTCTCGCAGACACCCCATGAATCGCTATCCGCTATGGAAGTACGTCATCGTCGCTTTCGCGCTGCTGACCGGTTTTGTCTATACCTTGCCGAACTTCTTCGGCGAATCGCCCGCGGTGCAGGTTTCGACCGCCAAAGCGACGTTGAAGACCGACCTCAAGACGCTTGAACGCGCCGAAGGCGCGCTGAAGACTGCAAGCATCGAAAACACTGGAAGCTTCCTCGACACCAACGGCGTCAAGGTCCGTTTCAAGGATACCGATACGCAGCTCAAGGCCAAGGACATTCTCGAAAAGCAGTTCAATCCGGATGCCAGCGACCCGCAATACGTCATCGCCCTCAACCTGCTCTCCAGCTCACCGCAATGGTTGACCAACCTGCGCGCCCTGCCAATGTATCTCGGCCTCGACCTGCGCGGGGGGGTGCACTTCCTGCTGCAAGTCGACATGAAGGGTGCCGTGACCAAGCGTCTCGACTCGATGAGCGCCGATCTGCGCAGTCTGATGCGCGACAAGAACATCCGCCACGGTGGCATCAGCCGCGAAGGCGAGCGTATCAGCATTCGCTTCCGCGACGAGGAAACCCGGACCAAGGCACGCAATGTGCTCGAAGACAATCAGCCTGACCTGTTCCTTGCCGACCAGGGCAACGGCAACGATCTGCGCCTGAATGCCAATCTCAAACCGGCAGCGCTGAAAAAAATTCAGGAGCTGGCGATCAAGCAAAACATGGGCACGCTGCACAACCGGATTAACGAACTCGGCGTTGCCGAGCCGGTGATTACGCAGCAAGGCGCCGACCGGATCGTTGTGCAACTTCCAGGCGTACAGGACACCGCAAAAGCCAAGGACATCCTCGGCCGCACCGCCACGCTCGAAATCCGCATGGTCGACGACACGCCTGGGGCACTCGAAGCGGCCATTGCCGGTCAAGTACCGTTTGGCGTCGAGCTCTTTGTCGAACGTGGCGGCCAACCGCTGCTCGTCAAGAAACAAGTCGCGCTGACCGGTGACCGACTGACCGATGCCCAAGCCGGCTTCGACAACCAGACGCAGGAACCGGCCGTCCACCTGACGCTCGATTCAGCGGGCTCGCGCATTTTCAAGGACATCACGCGTGAAAACGTCGGCAAGCGCATGGCCATCCTGCTGATCGAAAAGGGCAAGGGCGAGGTCGTCACCGCCCCGGTCATCCGGACCGAAATCGGTGGTGGTCGGGTGCAGATTTCCGGCCGCA
>CAYUYI010000093.1:0-7525 GCA_964448995.1 uncultured Propionivibrio sp.
GCTTCGTGCCAGCGGTGCTCAATGTCAGTGTCTATGACCAGGTAATGCGCGTCACTGCCGACGACGCCTTCGCCACTGCCCGCCGCATGGCCAGCGAGGAAGGCCTCCTGGTCGGCATTTCTTCTGGCGCAGCGGTCTGGGCAGCCCTGCAGGTAGCGTCCCGCGCTGAAAATGCCGGCAAGTTGACGGTAGTGATCGTCCCGTCATTCGGCGAACGCTATCTGTCGACGGCATTGTTTGCCAATTTGCAGGTGTGATGTACTGAGGATGGTCTTGGTTTGGCCAAGCACGGCCGTTTGTCCAGCGCACCAATATTAAGCCTTGGGTATCAAAACGAACGAAAGTCCGCCCACGGTTAAGACTTGTCTGATATTACAAAGCCAACGAAGTTATATAGGCAATCATCAAATAGACCAAGCAAAGCTGAATCCCATGAATTCCCCTTTGAAAGTAGTAAAGGACGGAAACACAATATCTTTCGATAATCCGCTCAAGGAAATGTCCATGATAGCGGCCTACATTATTGGTCTTCTGGTTCCATCAGTTGTGTTTTATCTCATAGGCTGGAAAATGGCCGCAGCATTTCTGATGTCTGCAGTTGTTTTAGCTCTTGTTTTTTTCCCATTCGCCCTTTCTGGCTGGAATGTTGTCCATACGTCAATAGACATAGAGCGTAAAACGGTGACGCTAAAACTTGTCCGATCACTAATGGCCAATAGCGAAAAGAGCGTCACAATCCCCTTTAGCGACCTGTCTTTTGTTACCGTCAATTTCCAACCCCCTGGAACATCGAGTCGTGCTCGCACCCCGGGTCTGCTCACACTGTCGCTATCAGGAAGAAAAGAACGCTACGAAATATTTCAATGGTGCTTTCGGAATTCTGATAGACGTGACGTCGAGCAAGCGGCATTGCCAAAATTACGATCATTCGCTAACGAGTTGGGAAAAATAATCGGAATGCGAGTGATCTTGGACAAGCATCCGTAAAAAATAGGGGGCGGCATTCAGCATGAATATCCGGCACTAGCATTATCGAGTTTGCGCTTAAGGTCGATATCCGACGCTTCCTTGAATCCATCCAATTACGCGGGCATGTAGTTTCAGTTACCCTCCCTTTCATCACTCGATTTGATTATGTCTCCAATACCTGTTTTTGACTTTGACCGCCTCATTGATCGTCGCAACGGCGACTCGTTGAAATGGAACCGCTACGCTGACCGCGACATCCTGCCGCTTTGGGTGGCCGACATGGATTTCTCGGCACCACCGGCCGTCCTCGATACCTTGCATCGGCGTATCGACCACGGTGTGCTGGGGTATGCCAAGCCGTGGCCGTCGCTCGTGGAAGCCACGCAGGCGCATCTCGCCGCACAGTATGGTTGGCAGATCGATCCGGCGTGGTTGATCTGGCTGCCGGGGGTCGTCACGGGGCTGAGTCTGGCGTGCCGGATTGTCGACGGGTCGGTGCTGACGGCGACGCCCGTCTATCCGCCTTTCCTGTCGGTACCGGGCGGCGCCGGCCGGACCTTGGCCACCGTACCGCTGTCTCTGGCAAACGGGCGCTGGGGTTGGGATTTTACGGCGATGGAAGCAGCCGTGACGCCGACGACGCGCCTGCTGTTGCTCTGCCATCCGCACAATCCGGTCGGGCGCGTCTGGGATGCGAAGGAACTGGACGAACTCGCGACGTTCTGCCGTCGCCATGACCTGCTGGTCTGTTCCGACGAGATCCACTGCGATCTGGTGCTCGATGCCGAGCGGCGCCATGTGCCGTTTGCGCTGGCGTGCCCTGAACTTGCCGCCCGCTGCATCACGCTGATGGCCCCCTCCAAAACCTACAACATCCCGGGACTGGCCTGCGCCTTCGCCATCATTGCCGATGCCGGGCTGCGGCAGCGCTTTACCGACGCCATGCGCGGCATCGTCGCCGATGTCAATGTCTTGGGCCTGGTGGCGGCCGAGGCCGCCTTCCGCCACGGCGAACCGTGGCGACTTGCTTTGCTCGACGTGTTGCGCACGAACCGGGATCGCGTCGAACGTGCTGTCAGCGAGATGCCCGGCCTGACGATGACGCATGTCGAAGCCACGTATCTGGCCTGGATCGACGCGCGCGGATTGGGTGTCGCCGATCCCGCGGCGTATTTCGAGCAGGCTGGCGTCGGCCTGTCGAATGGCGCGGATTTCGGTAATCCCGGCTGGTTGCGGTTGAATTTCGGGTGTCCGACTGCTACGTTGGAAACTGCGCTCAGGCGATTGCATGAAGCGTGCCTGAAGCTGGCGCCCTGAGGTATTCTTCGGTCTTCGTCAGGGAGATTGGGCTCTTTTCCTTTGCCGGGGCTGCATGAAGAGTTTGAAGGAAAATCTGTTACGTTCAATCGCTCGGCGCGGCGTCCTGGTGTTGGTGGCGGGCATCGGCCTGGCGGCCATGGCGTGGCTGCATGTCAATGCACCGGACTCGATGAAGACCTGGTTGGCGACAGCATGGGGGGTGCTGGCCACCGGGGTGGTGATCTTCCATCTCGATCGCTGGCTCGCACGACGCAATGCGACCGAGGCGCCGACAAACCTGCCCGACGAGGACCACGCCCACTATCGTCAGATCGAGGCCTGGGCCAACAAGCTGTTCCAGGCGATTGACCAGAATCCGACAACGGTCTTCATCACGGACGCCGAAGGACGATTCGAGTACGTCAACGACTTCTTTTTGACCAGCACCGGTTATACCCGGGACGAAGTCCTCGGCCAGTCGATGGAGATTCTGTCACCGCAGGAAACCGATGCCCCGACCAGTCAGGAAATGCGCAACTGCGCACAGCGGGGTGCCTGCTGGCAAGGGGAAGTGCAGACGCGGCGCCGTGACGGCTCCGTTTTCTGGGAACGGGTCATGTTCTCGCCGCTCAAGGATCGGCACGGAAAGCTGACCAACTTCGTGGCGATCAAGGAGAACATCACCGAGTGGCGCCAAGTGATGACACGCCTGCAAGAGAGCGAGCACCGTTTTCGCACGGCGACCTCGGCCATGGTCGAGGGACTGGCGTTGATCGGCCCCGATGGTCGGTTCCTGTTTACCAATCGGGCCGTCGAAGATTTTTTAGGAAATCCGCCGGGCGGCTTGCTGGGATTGCGCCCTGAAGACATTGGCATCGATCGCCTACACGCCGACGGGTCGCCGTGCGCCCCCGCAGACTATCCCGTTGTCTATTCGCTACGCGAAGGGCGCGAATTGCGCCATCTGGTTTTCGGGCTGCGTTACACCGATGGCTCGGTGCGCTGGATGGAAATCAATTCGACCTTGCTGCCGATCGGAACAAACGGTGAACAGGGCTTGGTAGCGACGTTGTCGGATATTTCCGAGCGGCGTCAGGCGGAAGCGCGCTTGCGCCTGGCTTTCGAGGCCATCCGCCAGAGTGGCGAAGGCATTCTCATGACGGATGCCGAGCACCGCATTTTGTCCGTCAATCCTGCCTTCGAAACGAAAACCGGTTATTCCGCTGCCGAAGTCATGGGGAAAACACCGGACATTCTGGCATCGGGCCGGAACGACGCGGCCTTCTACCACGCCGTGCAGGAAAGCATCGAACGCGACGGGCACTGGCAGGGCGAAGTCTGGAACCAGCGCAAGCTCGGCGAGGCCTATCCGGAATGGCTCAATGTGTCGATGGTCTGCGAGCAGGCGGGGCAGCCGCGCCACTATGTCTATATCTATACCGACATGACCGAGCGGGTCGAGGCGCAGCAGCGCATCGAACTGCTGGTCCATCACGATCCGTTGACCGGCCTGCCCAACCGGATGTTGCTGCGCGACCGTGTCGAGCAGGCAACGGCGCAAGCCAGCCGCCTGCAAAGCCGGGTCGCGCTGATGTTCCTCGACCTCGACCGCTTCAAGACCATCAACGATTCGCTCGGCCATCCTTTCGGCGACAAACTGCTCAAGGAAGCGGTGATGCGGCTCAAGCGCTGTGTGCGCGAGTCCGACACGATCAGCCGCCAAGGCGGCGACGAGTTCATCATCGTGCTCAACGACGTACGCGACAGCGAAGCCGTGTCGCGGGTCGCGGAAAAGATCCATCAGCAGATGGGCGAAGCAATCGAAATCGACGGGCACCGGCTGACGACGTCGTTCTCGATCGGCGTCGCCATCTACCCGGATGACGGACAGGATTTCGACACCCTGCTGAAAAAAGCCGACACGGCAATGTATTACGCCAAGGAAGCGGGGCGCAGCAGCCATCGTTTCTTCACCGAACAGATGAACCGTCAGGTGGTCGAGCACCTGACGCTGGAGACGCAGTTACGGCGTGCGCTGGAGAACCAGGAGTTCGTCCTTTACTATCAGCCGCAGATGGATCTGGTCGAAGGATCGATTGTCGGTGTCGAGGCGCTGATCCGCTGGAACAGTCCCGATAACGGGTTGATCTCGCCCGCCCGTTTCATCCCCGTCGCCGAGGAATCGGGGCTGATCGTGCCGATCGGGAACTGGGTCTTGCGCGAAGCCTGCCGTCAGGCACGGGAGTGGCAGGAGGCGGGCATTCCACCGTTCGTCATGGCCGTGAATCTCTCGGCCGTGCAGTTCCGTCATCACGACCTGATCAACAGCGTCATCAACGCGCTGGTGCTCTCGGATCTCGATTCGCAATGGCTCGAGTTGGAACTGACCGAGTCAATCCTGATCCAGGATGCCGAAACAACGCTCGATGCCATCCGCCGGCTCAAGGCGCTGGGCATCAAGCTGTCAGTCGATGATTTCGGCACCGGTTATTCGAGCCTCACTTATCTGAAGCGTTTCGAGGTCGACAAGCTGAAAATCGATCAATCGTTTGTACGCGATCTGGCGAGCGACCCGGAGGATGCGGCGATCGTGCGCGCGATCATCCAGATGGCCCACAGCCTCCGCTTGCGCACCATCGCCGAGGGCGTCGAAAGCGAAGACCTCGCCAATCTCCTGCGCGTTTTCCATTGCGACGAAATCCAGGGTTATTGGCTGGCACGGCCGATGCCCCCCCGCGAACTCGGCGATTTTCTGCGTTCACACCAGGCGCGGAACGTCGTCGGCGTGCAGGGGTCGCTTCTGTAAGCTTCCGCGTGGCCGGTACGGATCAGAAACGGTTGGCCTGGATGAAGTCGCTGCCACCAGTCAGATATTCAACGAGATTGGTGACGGCGCGCAGTGCCTGACGCTCGACGCTTTCGAAGGTCCGGCTGCCAATGTGCGGCGTGACCAGAATCGTGTCGATGGTCTGGAATGGATGCCCGGCGCGCATCGGCTCTTCCTCCAGTACATCGGTGCCGTAGCCGGCCAGTTGCCCGCTGCGACAGGCGCTGACGATATCGTCCTCGACAACCAACCCGCCGCGCGCCGTGTTGATGAGATAGGCGCCGCGTTTCATCGTAGCCAGGGTGCGCGCATTGATGAAACCGCGCGTGACCTCGGTGAGGCCCATGTGCAGCGAAACGACGTCGGCAAGCGGCAGTACCGCTTCCGCGCTTTCAACACGCAGGATGTCATGCTGACGCGCAAATTCCTCCGGCCAGTGCGGGCTGAACGCGACACAGGGCATGCCGAAGGCGCGCGCGCGCTTGACGACCTCCTGCCCGATCCGACCGAGGCCGAGCACCCCGAGCGTCTTGCCCATCAGTTCGTGACCGGTACGCCGGCTCCATTGGCCAGCCTTGACGTCGCGGGAGTGACCCCAGAAGTCTTTGGCCAGCGCGATCATCAGACCGAACGCGTGTTCGGCGACGGTCGTGTGGTTGACGCCTGGCGTATAGAGCACGGGAATGCGTCGCGCGGTCGCGTGAGCGACGTCGATTGAATCGAGGCCGATGCCGTACTTGGCAATGACGCGGAGACGCTCGCCCGCGGCATCGATGACGCGCGCACTGATATGGTCGTCGCCATTGAGGAGACCATCGAACGGCCCATGCTCGGCGAGCAGGGCCAGCATCTGCGCTTCATTTAATGGGCCGCGCGCACGCACAACCTCGAAGCCACTGGCTTCCAGACAGGTGTGATGTGCACCAGGGGTGTCCTGGAAACTGGTGGTGGTGAGCAGGATTTTCATGGTGGTTGCCGGTAGAGTCGGGTCCGTTGGCGCGTCGCGCGCGATGCTATACTCATCCTAGCATGCTGTCCGGCGCAGTCGGCCATCAAGGCCGTCGCGGGCAAAGCGAAGGTGGCGCGAAGCACCGGCAGACAATAATAGACATCCAGGCCTTGCGCCATCACCGGCGCCGGGTCGGGATTCAGGCAAGGGGCGCATCAATGCAATCGGCAGGACCGGTCGTCTACATCATCGATGACGACGATATCATTCTGTGGATGTTTCAGGAATTCCTCCAGGGCATCGGGGCGGAGATCCGCCCTTTTTCTTCGGCACGGGCCTTTCTGGCGGCGTATCGGCCCGGTCCGAACGAATGCCTGGTCTGCGATCTGCGCATGCCGGAGATGGGCGGGCTCGAGGTGCAGCGGTTATTGCTGGAAATGGGTAGTCACCTGCCGATCATTCTCGTTTCCGGCTATCCCGAAGTGCATTCGGCGGTCGAGGCGATCAAGAAGGGCGCGTTCGATTTTCTCGAAAAGCCGGTCAACGGGGGGCTGCTCGTCGAGAAGGTTCAGAGCGCGCTTGCGCGCAGCCGGCAAATGCATGCGGAATTGCTGACGCGCAAAACCCGCGAAGCGCGTCTGGCCTTGCTGACGCCCAAGGAGCGCCAGATCGCCGAACTGGTCGTCGAAGGCAAGTCCAGTCCGAAGATCGCCGAAGTCCTCGACATCAGCGTGCGAACGGTGGAGAACCATCGCGCACGACTGATGGAGAAGCTGCACGTCGAATCGACCATCGAGCTGGTCAAGATGTTTCTCTGAGAAAACGCGGTTCAATTCTCATCGCGCCGGACCAATAACGCGAAGGCGCTGGGTAGTTCCCCCTGTCCGCCTTGAGTAGTTCTACTCTCCCGCCTTCGTTGCCGCTTGCAAAGAATGCGCAACTACAAAATTCGTCAAAATCGGTGGAGAGGGTAAGCGACATTCGCCTGCCCGAAAAGTCAAAACAGGCGCCCGGTTCCGGTGTTTTCGTGCCGCGCCTGGTTTGATCCCCGCTTCCTTGCGAATCGAGTCTTTGTCCGGTGGCACCTGAAACTGGCTGCTGGCATGGTTTCTTCGGAACACCCTTCATCCAACAGAAAGGACGAAAGATGCAAGCGACTGTCACGAAACGCACCTTCCTCACGGCCGCCCTGGCCGCAGCCTTGACGCTTGCCTTTGGCACCAGCCAGGCGGCAGACATCAAGGAACGCAACGTCAAATTCCCGATCGTCAACGCGATCGACCACCCGCAGGGGCTGGGCGCACAGAAGTTTGTCGAAGTGGTCGACAAGAAGAGCGGCGGCAAGATCAAAATCAAGATTTTCCCGAACGGTACGCTGGGCGGTGAGCAGCAGGTGGCGGCAGCCATGCAGGGCGGCACGGTCGAAATTTCGATGATGTCGCCGGCGCAGCTGGTCGGCACGATCAAGGAATTCGTCGTGC
>CAYUYI010000094.1:0-7516 GCA_964448995.1 uncultured Propionivibrio sp.
CTGCCCAAGCGCTGGCAGCCCTTGACCGGCTACACCGACATCGCCCGCGAACTGGCAGCCCAAGCCGTCGCCGCCCCCACAGCACGCCAGATTGCTGATGCCGTCATCGCCATCCGCCAGCGCAAATTGCCCGATCCGGCGCAAATACCAAACAGCGGCAGCTTTTTCCATAATCCGCTGGTCAATGCAGAGACAGGCAGGCAACTGCTAGCCAAGCACCCGACGCTCCCGCACTACCCGCAAGCCGACGGCCGCATGAAACTGGCGGCCGGCTGGTTGATCGAGCAAGCCGGCTGGAAGGGCCGAAACCTCGGCCCGGTCGGCATGTACGAACAGCAGGCGCTGGTGCTGGTCAATCGCGGCGGCGCCACCGGTGCCAACGTGCGCACACTGATGCAGGCAGTGCAGCACGATGTTCGAGAGAGATTCGGCGTCGAGTTAACACCGGAGCCGGTGTTCCTCTGAGCAACCGCCGTCAGGCAACCTCGACACGCACGAAGCTCACCTGCCCATACATCTCGGGATGGTGATGGGCGATCCAGTAGTCGGCCTCGGTTTCCGCCCGCTCCCACGTCGTCGCGCGCAACGGTACTTCCTGCGTGTGACCGCCATCCTGAGGCCAGGTCAACGTAAAGCTGCGGATACCACCACGCTCCTGAATGTGAATCATGCGTTTCCAATGCGGCATTTCTCTTCGCAGCGTGACGACGCCTGATTCGAACTGCAGCCGGAAATACGGTCCCTTACCACGATGCTGGACCACGTAGTTACGATCGATTTCGACTTCGTCGATCACCTGCCAGTTAGCGCAGCCTTCAATGATGGCACCCACCGGGCTGTGCTGACCATCGCGCACGATTTCCGCCTCGACCGATTGCACCTCGTCACCACATTCATAGAGCTCATGCCAGGGCAATCCGTGCCGCGTCGGCGGTGGAAACGGAAGCGGCCGCTTGCCTTGCCGGATGCGCGCGAACAGCGCCGATTTCAGCACGTCCTCGAGTTCAATCAGCGGAAAGGCCGAGCGCGGCTGCGAAGGAAAACTGCCGGCCCCCATGTAACCGACATCCCACAGTGTCTTTAACCACTCGGCGGCATCCAGCGCGACTTGCGCCAGTTGTGCTTCAAGCTGCTGGTCACCAACTTGTTCACCTTTGGGTGCAATTTGCGACAACAATTCGGCCTCATGCATCCGCGCCCGCATGCACTCGGCGAACAGACGGCCCACCCACTCGGCTGCTTCCCCGGGCAATTGTTCCAGGCGATCGGCCATCAGCATCAGGTCGTCAGCGTCAAGCGGGGCATCCGTATCCATGAGCGTTCCGGCGTTCGTAATAGGCTGCCAGTGTAGCGTGATTCGAGTAATTCGAGGTGCACGGCGCGCCGTCCCGAATCAACGCAAAATTCGTTAAAATCGGGGGCATGGACGTCATCAGCAAGGGGCAAGGCGTGATCGGAAAAACAGTGTTGGTCACCGGGGCAGCAAAACGGGTCGGGCGCTCCATCGTCCACGAACTGCACGCGGCGGGCGCCAACATTGTCGTACATTACCGGCACGCCATTGAGGCCGCCAGAACGCTGACCGACGAACTTAACGAAGCACGTCCGGATTCGGCGATGTGCCTTCAGGCCGATTTGCTTGCCATCGAGTCGATGACTCCCCTCGTTTCGGCAACCATGGCCCGCTTCGGTCGGCTGGACGCACTGGTCAACAACGCCTCGAGTTTTTTCGCCACGCCACTCGGCGCCATCGACGAAGCCGCCTGGGGCGACCTGATCGGCAGCAACCTTAAAGCGCCTTTGTTCCTGACGCAGGCAGCCGCTCCCTACCTCAAAGCCGTTCACGGCGCAGTCGTCAATGTCACTGATATTCACGCCGAGCGCCCGCTTGAGGGCTACCCTCTGTATTGCGCAGCCAAAGCGGGTTTGCTCGGTCTGACGCGGGCATTGGCCATCGAACTGGCCCCTGAAGTGCGCGTCAATGCGGTGGCTCCCGGTCCGATCCTGTGGCCCGACACCGATCGCAGCGACGACTTCGATTCCGTCACTCGCCAGCAGATCGTCGCACATACCCTGCTCAAGCACGAAGGCAGTCCGCACGATATCGCGCGAACGGTGCGTTTCCTGCTCAACGACGCGCCGTATATCACGGGTCAGGTCATCAACGTCGACGGTGGACGTAGCGCACATTTATAGTTTTCAGGCAATTCATCGCCTCTCTCGGTAGGAACCCCGTGGAAAATTCGAAAACCCTGCAGCGCCTGTCACGGCGACTGGAAACTGCGGTCGGCAAAGCCATCGCCGACTACAACATGATTGAGGATGGCGACACCGTGCTCGTCTGCATCTCAGGCGGGAAAGATTCCTATGCCATGCTGTCGATTCTGATGGCCTTGCAGAAGCGCGCACCGGTCAAGTTCCGGCTGATCGCCATGAACCTCGACCAGAAGCAGCCGGGGTTCCCGGCAGACGTGCTACCGAAATATCTCGCTGGCCTCGACATCGAGTACCGCATTGTCGAGCAAGACACCTATTCGATCGTCAAGGAAAAGATTCCAGAGGGCAAAACCACCTGTTCGCTCTGCTCTCGCCTGCGCCGCGGCGTCATCTACCGTACGGCGAAGGCGCTCGGCGCCAATAAAATTGCCTTAGGCCATCATCGTGATGACATCGTGCATACGCTCTTTCTCAACCTGCTGTTCGGCGGAAAACTCAAGGGGATGCCACCCAAGCTCCTGACGGACGACGGCGCACACGTCGTCATCCGACCGCTCGCCTATTGCAGTGAAGGTGAGATCGCCAAGTACGCGCGGGGCATGGCCTTTCCGATCATTCCCTGCAATCTCTGTGGTTCGCAAAGCAACCTGCAGCGTCAGAAAATCCGCGAAATGATGGCCGACTGGGATGCGCGTTACCCCGGGCGCACCGAATCCGTCTTCACTGCGATGCAGAATATCGTTCCTTCACACCTCGCCGACACCTCGTTTTTTGATTTCCGTGATTTGCATGTCGGCAGCCCGCTCGAAGCGATGGATGGCGGTGATCTCGTCTTTGATGATCCGCTTCAGTCTGCCGCACCAGCCACCGAAGCGTTTGTTCCGCTCACCCACCTAACGCCTTGAGGACGAATCCGGGTATTTCTGGGCCGTTTTGCTATCATGGGATAGCCACCTCCATACACACAACAGGGAAAACTGGGGCTAGATGAATCCGGGAACTGAACCATTGCTCTCCGTTTTGCTGGCCGATGTGCCCGGCAGCATGCGCCTGCATGAACGGCTGGGCGCGGAGGAAGCCCGGCGAGCCATCGAACGCTGCCTGAATCGAGCCGGTCGTTGTGTATCGGCCTTTGGTGGTCGCATCGTTATCACCCAAAGCCACGAACTGGCTGCTGTTTTCGACTCGGCCGCCAACGCGCTTCAGGCCGCAATCGAAATGCAACAGCGAATTACCGACCTGCCGCCGATCTCAGGGCTGAAGCTGGAGATTCGCATCGGCTTCTCGCACGGCCCCACTCGCGTTTCTGAGACTAGTCTGGGCGGCGAAGCCGCCAACGTTGCCGCTTGGCTGGCCAGCCAAGCCAGCCCCGGTCAAATCCTGACCAGCGCCCAAACGGTCAACCTGCTTTCGCCGCCTCTGCGCGCGCTGATGAAGGATGTCGGCCCGGCATCTCAAGGGGGAAAACTGACCGGCACACGACTTTTCGAATATTCGACGACACCGGCGGAAACCACGACACCACCATCGACAGCAGATACACCGACCGTTTCGCTCCTGATCTTGCGCCATGCTGGCAATGAAATCACGCTCGATGACAGTCAGGGCCCTTTTTCACTGGGACGGGAGAATGTCTGTGGTCTCGTTGCCACCGGGCACAAGGTCTCGCGCCTGCACGCTGCCATCGAGTTCAAGGGAAACCGTTTTCTCCTGATCGATCGCAGTACCAACGGGACATTCGTCAAATTCGGCAAGGAACCGGAAATCCGACTCCATCGTCAGGAACTCGCCTTGCGCGGCAAGGGTTTGATCGGACTCGCCGGGTCAACCTATGACCCTAACGTTGACGTCGTTGCTTTCGAGCTAACCACGGCATCCTGATTTCAAACCAGATAAAAAAAGCGGTGGCATGAACCACCGCTCCAAGTTCTTCAGGTCGCGCGCCGGTTCACTTGGCCTTGAGACACTCGCTCATGAATTTTTTACGCTCGTCACCCTTGAGCGCTTTGCTCCCGGCCTCGGCGTTGCAGGTCTTCATCTTGTCTTGCTGTGTCGGCGGGGCAGCCTTGGCACCAAGACACTCGCTCATGAATTGCTTGCGCTCGTCACCCTTGAGCGATTTCTCACCCGCGTCAGCGTTGCAACGCTTCATTTTTTCCTGCTGCGCCTGCTGTGCGGGACTCGGCGCCTTTTTTTCCGTATCCGCGGCAAAACAGGTACTGGCGGCTAACGCAACGATGGCAAATGCAATCACGGCTTTCATCGATACCTCCTCGGTCATGTGTGCTTCGGTTTGGAAAACAACGGTAAATGTACTTTACCGCGTCAATCTTCGTCCAGCACTGCACGTTGCTGCCGGTCGATGAATTCACCCATGCTGTCGATACCACGCAACTGCAAAATGCAATTACGTACCGCCGCTTCGAGCAGTACGGACAGGTTGCGGCCCGGTGCCACATGAAAGACCACTTTACGGATCGGCACGCCAAGAATTTCCTGCATTTGCGCATCCAACGGAAGACGTGGCGCATTTGCACCCGAGGCCTGTTTCTGCAAATGGACGATCAACTTCAGCTTCATCTTTCGGCGCGCCGCCGTTTCACCAAAGATCGTCCGAATATTGAGCAAACCCAGGCCGCGCACTTCAAGATAATCACGCAGCATCCCCGGGCAGCGCCCTTCCAAGGTATTGGCCGCAGTGTGAGCCAACTCGACGACATCGTCAGCGACCAATCCGTGCCCACGTGAGATCAGTTCAAGCGCAAGTTCGCTCTTGCCGACACCGGCATCGCCGGTGATCAGCACCCCCATCCCATAAACATCCATAAAGACACCGTGCACCGACACGGTCTCGGCAAACTGACGTGCCAGATAAATATGCAGGTGGTCAATGACGAGTGCACAGGGCTTCGGCGTCGAAAACAGCGGAATCTGATTTTTTTCGCACAGCTCGGGCAAGCCATGCATCGGCTCCAGCCCGTCAGCAACGATGATGGCTGGCGGTCCCGCCAGCATCATTTCATCGACGTGCCGCTGCCAGTGTTCGAGACCGGCACGCTGTGTCCAGCGCTGTTCCGCTTTGCCGATCACTTGTACACGGTGACTGTAGATGAGATTAAAGTGGCCGACGACGTCCGGCCCAAAGAATTCCGGCTCGGTCAGCGCCAGTTTCCGGTCAATACCAATCGCCGCAACCCAGGTCAGCCGTAGCTTCTCGGCATGATCATCATACATCTGCGAGATGCTGAGGGCAGTGGTCGGATTCATGCGATCATCCTCTCGGACGAAAAGACTTGGCGAACCCGATCGGCATCGGTCGCCACACTCAGCGACTCACGGGAAGCGCGATCGGAAAACAGTTCTGCTAATTCTGACAGAATTTGCAGGTGTTGGTCAGTCGCGTGTTCGGGGACCAACAAGACGAACAGCAACGAAACCGGTTGCCCATCAGGAGACTCGAACGGTACGGGCGACGCCAGTCGCACGAACGCCCCCTTGGCTTCCTTGAGCCCCTTGATGCGCCCGTGCGGAACAGCGATGCCATGCCCAAGCCCCGTCGAGCCGAGTTTTTCGCGAGCAAAAAGCGCTTCAAAAACAGTGCTCCGGGCAATGCCCTGGTTGTTTTCAAATAACAGCCCGACCCTTTCGAAGACACGTTTTTTGCTAGTGGCTTCGAGATCGAGCAGGACGTTTTCTGGGGGAAGCAATCTGAGAAGCTGGCTCATAGACAGCGAAGAGCAAGTCCAACGGAAAGGGTGAAGGTAAAAACCGGGCAGCCGGTTGCGAAAAGCAAGCGGCTGCCCGGCAGCATGAAACGATCAGATGGTGTGGCCGATCTTCTGGCCACGATGATGATCCTGGAGCTTTTGCTTGTGCTTCTGAATCTGACGATCGAGTTTGTCGGCGAGGACATCGATCGCCGCATACAAATCCTCTTCGACGGACTCGACATGCACGTCCTTGCCAGACAGGTGAACCGTGACTTCGGCCTTCTGCTTCAGTTTATCCACCGACAGGATGACATTGACGTCGATCACGTTGTCGAAATGACGCGTGATGCGCCCCACCTTATCCATAACGTAGTCATGAATCGCCGGAGTGACCTCGAGATGGTGTCCACTGATTTGCAGGTTCATGGTGTGCTCCTTCTTGATGTTGTCAGCCGTTGATACGGCCTTCTGGTTTCCCGCAGGAAGTCGCTGAAGGACTTCCCGCAAGATTAACGGTGGCGGGCATCGAGCCAAGATCAGATCGCCGCATTGTGATACCCACTAAATCGTCTTGCGTAATTTGACCGCTGGAATCCCCAAGGATTCCCGGTATTTTGCAATCGTCCGCCGGGCCACGACAATGCCTTGCTGCCCCAGCACCTCCGACAGTTGGCTATCCGATAACGGATTTTTGCTGTCCTCTGCCGCCACCAGTTGTTTGATCAGCGCCCGTATTGCCGTGGCCGAACAGGCGCCGCCGGTTTCAGTCGCCACGTGACTGCCAAAAAAATACTTCAGTTCAAAAATACCTCGCGGCGTCGCCATGTATTTCTGGGTCGTAACGCGCGACACGGTCGATTCGTGCAGCCCGAGAATATCCGCAATTTCGCGCAGGACCAATGGCCGCATGGCAACTTCGCCGTGATCGAAGAACTGGCGCTGGCGATCGACGATCGTCTGAGCCACGCGCAGAATCGTGTCAAAACGCTGCTGAACGTTTTTGATCAGCCAGCGGGCTTCCTGCAGCTGACCGGCCAGCCCCGACCCGCGGTGCCGCGAAAGGATCTGGGCATACAGGCTATTGATGCGCAGCTTTGGATAGGCGTCGGAATTGACGCTGACGGTCCACTGCCCCCGAATCTTGCGCACGACGACGTCCGGCGTAATGTAACGCGCATCGAGTGCCGCATATTTTGCCCCCGGACGCGGATTCAGGCTGCGGATCAAAAACTGGGCTGCGCGCAAGCGATCGTCGTCACATTCAAGCAGCTTCTTCAGTTTGGCAAAATCGCGTCCCGCCAGCAGATCGAGATGCTTCCGTACGATTATGAGCGCCAGTTCGCGGGTCGCATCTGACGGCAGCGCTTCGAGTTGCAAGCTCAGACATTCTTGGGCATTGCGTGCCCCGACACCGGTTGGATCGAAATACTGCAAGTGCCGGAGTGCAATCTGCAACTCTTCCGGCTCAATCTCAAGTTCCGGCGGCATGACCTCGGCCAGCTCCTCGAGCGGTTGGGTCAGGTAACCATCATCATCGAGCGCATCGATCAGACATTGCACCAGAGTCCGGTCACGCTCGGGCAGGCTCA
>CAYUYI010000095.1:0-7434 GCA_964448995.1 uncultured Propionivibrio sp.
ATTTCTCGGAGAAAACCGATCATGGAAAGACGTTCCTTTTTGAAAAAGGCCAGCGTTGGCTTGGCCGCCGGGGCCGTGGCGGCGCCGGTGTTGGCGCAGGGCGCGCCGACGATCAAGTGGCGGATGGCGTCAAGCTATCCCAAGAGTCTGGATACGATTTACGGGGCAACCGAATTTCTGGTCAAGCGGGTCGCCGAGATGTCCGGTGGCAAATTCCAGATTCAGCTGTTTGCTGCTGGCGAGATCGTTCCTGGTACGGCCGTGCATGACGCGGTCAAGGACGGCACGGTTGAGACCGGTTTCACCAATTCAGCTTTCTATTTCGGCAAGGAACCGACCTACTGCATCGATAGCGCCATTCCCTTCGGCATGAATACTCGCCAGCTCAAGGCGTGGTATCGGCAAGGCAACGGCGGCAAGCTGATGGGCGAATTTCTGGCCAAAGCAAACATTGTTTCGATTCCGGCAGGAAATACCGGGGCGCAGATGGGCGGCTGGTATCGCAAGGAAATCAAGAGCATTGCCGATTTGAAGGGAATGAAGATGCGGGTCGTCGGCGTGGCGGGCGCCGTCCTGTCGAAGCTCGGGGTCGTGCCGCAATTGATCGCCGGCGGCGACATCTACCCGGCGCTGGAAAAAGGCGTGATCGATGCGGTTGAGTGGGTCGGTCCCTACGATGATCAGAAGCTTGGCTTCAACAAAGTGGCCAAATATTACTATTATCCGTCGTGGTGGGAAGGCAGCGCGCAGATGTGCGTTTACGTCAATGCCGGAAAATGGGCCGAACTTCCGAAGGAGTATCAGGCCATGTTGATGGCGGCTTGTGCCGAAGCTGAAACGGAAATGGTGGCGCGCTACGATGCCAAGAATCCGGCAGCACTCAAGCAATTGATGGCTTCTGGCACCAAAATCCTGCCCTTCCCGAAGGACGTGATGGAGGCGTGTTACAAGGCGACCATGGAATACTACGCGGAGACTTCGGCCAAATATCCGGATTTCAAGAAGATTTACGACGACTACAAGAAATTCATGGACGAGCAGAACTTCTGGTTCCGCGTGGCCGAGAACGAATTCGCCAAATTCATGTTCAGTCGCAAAAACTGACGAGCGAATCCCAGAAAAACGGGGGCTTGATGCCCCCGTTTGCTTTGGTTATTTGGGCAAAAACAGGGCTACTTGCCTCCCTCGGCTGGCTTGCTCGCGTCTACTTCCAGCGACGGCGGTTCTGACGCCTCGTCGTCATAGTCGGTTTCCGGTAACACCATCTGGACCGCGTTCATGTCGGCGGTGTTCGGTTTGTCCAGGCCGACCGTGACCATCTGCGGGAAAGCGATGATCAGCAGTACCATCAGGACCTGAATACAGACGAAGGGAATCGCGCCCCAGTAGATGTCGCTGGTCTTGACCGAGGCCGGTGCCACTGAGCGCAGGAAGAACAGCGCAAAGCCAAAAGGCGGGTGCAGGAACGAGGTCTGCATGTTGACGCCGAGGAGCACGCCGAACCAGATCAGGTCGATGCCAAGTTTGTCCGCGACCGGTCCGAGCAGGGGAACCACAATGAACGACAGTTCGAAGTAGTCCAGGAAGAAGGCCAGTACGAAAACCAGGATGTTGACTACGATCAGGAAGCCGAACTGTCCGCCGGGCAAATCAACCAGCAGGTGTTCCACCCACAAGTGACCATTGACGCCATAGAAGGTCAAAGAAAATACCCGTGCCCCGATCAGGATGAAAACGACAAAGGTCGTCAGTTTGGCTGTGCTCTCCATGGCCTGGCGCAGCAACTTGAGGTCGAGACGCCTGCGCATCACCGCCATCAGCAGTGCGCCGGAAGCGCCCATGGCGCCGCCTTCAGTGGGCGTCGCGATCCCCAGGAAGATGGTGCCGAGTACCAGGAAAATCAGTCCTAGTGGAGGGATCAGTACGAAAGTCACTTTTTCGGCCATGGCCGAGAGCAGGCTGAGCTTAAGGACCTTGTTGGCAACTGCCAGCAGGAATGGCAGGGCAATGCCGACCATCGTACACATCACGACCAACTCGTCTACCGGCGCGTCGGCGGGGCGGGTCTTGGCGAAGGCGACGCCGGCAGCGATGGCAATGGCCGTCAGTACCAGCAACGAGGTGCCGCCGGTTTTGCCGTTGGGTTCGCGGAAGACGCGCGCTTCGGGGGGTAAAGCCGGCACCCATTTGGGCCGCACGAAGGATACGAGGACGACGTAGCCGACATACAGCGCTGTCAGTGTCAATCCCGGAATGAATGCTCCTTTGTACATGTCGCCAACCGACTTGCCGAGTTGGTCAGCCATCACGATCAGCACCAGCGAGGGCGGGATGATCTGTGCCAGCGTTCCGGAAGCGGCAATGACACCGGCGGCGACCCGTTTGTCGTAGCCGTAGCGCAACATGATCGGTAACGAGATCAATCCCATCGAAATGACGGAGGCGGCAACCACGCCGGTCGTTGCTGCCAGCAGCGCGCCGACGAAGATGACGGCGTAGGCCAGGCCGCCGCGCACCGGGCCGAACAACTGGCCGATCGTGTCGAGCAGGTCTTCCGCCATCCCCGAGCGCTCAAGGATCAGGCCCATGAACGTGAAGAAGGGCACGGCGAGCAGTGTTTCATTGGCCATGACGCCATAAATGCGATCCGGCAGTGCTTGGAAGAGCTGTGGTCCGAGCAGCCCCAGTTCGATGCCGACCAAGCCGAAAACGATACCGTTGGCGGCGAGCGCAAAAGCGACGGGGAAGCCGAAAAGCAGGAAGACGACCATCGAGATGAAGATGATCGGCGCCATGTTGGCAATCAAAAATTCGGCCATCATGCACCTTCCTTGTCTTGTCGTGCCTTGATGGCTGCGGCCAGTTCATCCTCCGCACTCACGGTGCTGCCCCGTTCGGTAGGGTCAGGGCAGCGTCCCTGCAGAAACCCGATGCGTTTGATGAGTTCGGAAGCGCCCTGCAGGATCAACAAGGCGAAGCCCACCGGTATCATCAGGCGGGCAGGCCAGACGATCAAGCCGCCAGGGCTGTTCGACATTTCATTGCCGGCAAAGGCGTGAACGAAAACCGGCCATGAGAGGGCCATGATGGCAATGGCCATCGGCATCAGGAAAAAGAGGATGCCGAGGATGTCGACCCAGGTTCGTCCGCGTTTGGAGAGCTTGCTGGAGAGCAGATCGATGCGAACATGTTCGTTACGCAGCAGTGTGTAGCCAGAACTGGCCAGAAAAATGGCGCCGAAGAGATACCATTGAATCTCGAGCAGGGCGTTCGAACTGAAATTGAACAGGTAACGCATCAGGGCATTTGCCGTGCTGAACAGCACAACGATGAGCACGATCCAGATCGCGGCTTTACCGATGCGTTCCGTTATCGCGTCGATTCGTCGCGATAACTTGAGTAAGGAGTCCATGATGCCTCTTTGGATAGAACCAAAATAAAAAGAACAAGTTTCTACCGTCCGCTTGTGGCGGAAGCATTGGCAGTCGAGAAGAGGGCGGTTACCCAGGGTCGCTCGGTGTGGCCCGAATCATTTTTGGAACAACGTTGCATTATCGCACAGAAGGCCGTTGAAGGGGATGCCGTTTTTTACCAAAAGTCTTCCTTGTTAGTGTGTAGGGTACTGATTCAATTAGGGGTTTTTGCGGGGCGCCGCAATCGTTTCGGGGGTTGGTGACATGCTATAATCAACCACTTTTTCAATGGCTTGTGAGGCGTACGATGTTTTCCGCAAAAGATACCCTGGCGAAAGTTGATTCCGAATTGTGGAAGGCGATTGAGAACGAAAATCGCCGTCAGGAGGAGCATATCGAACTGATTGCTTCCGAGAACTATGTCAGCAAGGCGGTCATGGAGGCGCAAGGTTCGCAACTGACGAACAAGTATGCCGAAGGGTATCCGGGCAAGCGTTACTATGGCGGGTGCGAATACGTCGATATTGCCGAGCAGATTGCCATCGATCGCCTGAAAGCCCTGTTTGGCGCCGATTGCGCCAACGTTCAACCGAATTCCGGTTCCCAGGCCAATCAGGCGGTATTGATGGCCTTTGCCAAGCCGGGGGATACGATCATGGGCATGAGTCTGGCCGAAGGCGGCCACCTGACCCACGGCATGCCGCTCAATATGTCGGGCAAGTGGTTCAATGTGGTGGCCTATGGCCTCGACGCCGAAGAGGCCATTGACTACGACCGCATGGAGGCGCTGGCACGCGAACACAAACCGAAAATCATCATCGCCGGGGCTTCCGCCTATTCTCTACAGATCGATTTCGAGCGCTTTGCCAATGTGGCCAAGGAAGTTGGGGCGATTTTCTGGGTTGATATGGCGCATTACGCCGGTCTGATTGCAGCTGGCTGCTATCCGAACCCGGTGCCGTTTGCCGATGTGGTGACCTCAACGACGCACAAGACGCTGCGCGGTCCGCGTGGTGGCGTCATTCTGATGAAGGCTGAACACGAAAAGGCCATCAACTCGGCTATTTTCCCGGGGTTGCAGGGCGGACCGCTGATGCATGTGATCGCGGCCAAGGCCGTGGCATTCAAGGAGGCCGCTTCACCGGAATTCGTCGACTATCAGGATCAGGTGCTGGCCAATGCCCGCGTGATGGCCCGCGTTCTTTCCGAGGAGCGTGGATTGCGCATCGTTTCCGGACGTACTGAGTCGCACGTTTTTCTGGTTGACCTGCGCGCCAAGAATATTACCGGCAAGGAAGCGGAGGCCGCGCTGGGCCGGGCGCATATCACCGTCAATAAGAATTCGATTCCGAACGATCCGCAGAAACCGATGGTGACGTCAGGCATTCGTATCGGTTCGCCGGCGATGACGACGCGCGGTTTCACCGAGATCGAGGCTGAGGAGATCGCCCATCTCATCGCCGATGTGCTCGAAGCGCCAAACGATGAAACGGTGTTGGCGCGCGTGCGTCAGGAGGTGGCGGTGCTGTGCAAGAAATTTCCCGTTTACGGTGCGTGAAAAAAGCCAGAGATTGGCCCGAGCAGCGCGCTGATTTTTTACAGGCGTTGATTCCATGAAATGTCCATTCTGCGGCGCGGCGGAAACGACGGTTGCCGATACGCGCATCAACGAGGACGGCGATATTGTTCGGCGCCGTCGTCGTTGTTTGTCCTGTGACAAGCGTTTCTCGACGTATGAACGCGCCGAAATTCGCCTGCCGCAGGTGGTCAAGAAAAACGGTTCGCGTGTTGACTACGATCGCGAAAAGCTCTCCGCGAGTCTATGGCTGGCCTTGCGCAAACGGCCGGTGACGGTTGAGGCGGTCGATGCGGCGATCGTGCGCATTGAGGATAAATTGCTGGCGCTCGGCGAAC
Organism: uncultured Propionivibrio sp.; assembly: GCA_964448995.1. Lineage (GTDB taxonomy): Bacteria > Pseudomonadota > Gammaproteobacteria > Burkholderiales > Rhodocyclaceae > Propionivibrio. The sequence goes on from CAYUYI010000095.1 coordinate 5,328, forward strand.
GCGAAATTCCCTCCGAAAAAGTTGGTGAGATGGTCATGCGCGAGTTGAAGAAACTCGATAAGGTGGCTTACATCCGTTTTGCTTCGGTGTATCGCAATTTCGAGGATGTTGACGAGTTCTCCGACATCATCCGCGAAGTCTCTACGCGTTCTGTGACGCGGCGCGGCCGCTAGCGCGCATGGCTGCTGCCGACCACGAATTCATGGCGCAAGCCCTGAAACTCGCGGCGTTCGGGATGTTTACAACGACTCCGAATCCGCGCGTGGGCTGCGTGCTGGTCAGGGAGGGGCGAGTTGTCGGCGAGGGCTGGCATCAACGCGCTGGCGAACCCCACGCGGAAATTCATGCGCTTTTGCGTGCCGGTGATTTGGCCCGGGGCGCGACAGCCTATGTGACGCTCGAACCCTGCAGTCATTTTGGGCGTACGCCGCCGTGTTCCCGGGCCTTGATCGATGCCGGTGTTTCGCGCGTCGTGGCTGCGATGGAGGATCCGAACCCGCAGGTGGCCGGTCGTGGCTTTGCCTTGTTGAGACAGGCCGGTATCGAAGTTGAGGTCGGCGTGCTTGAAATGGAGGCGCGCGAACTTAACATCGGGTTTGTCTCACGCATGACGCGCGGTCGGCCCTGGCTGCGTGTCAAGGTGGCGACGAGTCTCGATGGGCGGACGGCGCTGGCGAACGGACAGAGCCAGTGGATTACCGGGGCAGCGGCACGGCAAGATGGTCATCGTTGGCGTGCGCGGGCGTGCGCGATCCTGACGGGCATCGGCACGGTGCGTGATGATGATCCGCAGTTGACGGTGCGTGGCGTCGATATGGTGCGGCAACCACTCAAGATCGTGGTCGATAGCAAGTTGGAATTGTCGCCGCAGGCACGCGTCTTCGATGGCGGCGCGGTGCTGGTGGCAACGGCTTGCGAAGAAATGCGGCGAGCCGAGATTCTGCGTGAGCGTGGTGGCGAAATTCTGTTCCTTCCTAACGCCGACGGAAAAGTCGACCTCCCGGCACTCATGGAAACGTTGGCACACCGCGGCATTAACGAAGTCCATGTCGAGGGCGGGAGCCGTCTCAGCGGTGCGCTGATCGATGCCCGGCTGGTCGATGAGTTGCTGCTCTATATGGCGCCGTGCCTGCTTGGGGGCCATGCCCGCGGTGCGTTCGATTGCGCGCCGCTTGCGTCACTGAATGACAAAGTATCTCTGTCTCTGCGCGATGTCAGGATGATCGGCGGGGACTTGCGCTTGCTCGCCCGAATCGTTCATCGACAGGCTACGGCGTGACGGAGTGAACGCGCTTGAGGCAGCGCAGGGTGAACGTTGAGCGGCTGTGCCGGATGCCCGGGATCTTGTAGAGCTTATCGCGCAGGAATCGCTCGTAACCGGCCGTGCCTGCCACGGCGACCTTGATCAGATAATCGTAGTCGCCGGTGACGAGGTAGGCTTCCATGACTTCCGGAAGCTCTGCCAACGAATCGCCGAAGCGTTTGAATATTTCGTCGTCGTGACGGTCAAGGGTGACCTCGATGATGACCGTGTCGGGCAGCCCGAGCGCCGTCTGGTTGAGAATGGTGACATATTCCGAGATGACGCCCGCGTTCTCTAGCGCGCGGACCCGGTTCCAGCATGGCGTGGATGACAGATGGATCGATTCGGCGAGTTTCTGATTGCTGATGCGGGCATCGCGGCTGAGTGCGCGCAAGATGCGGCGATCGATATCGTCCAGATGCTCATCTTTCATGGCGGTTATCCTGTGAATCTTGCTTGTTGTTTGGTGTTTTTCCGAAATATTATAGGAATAAGGGAGATAATTCTTTATATTGTGGGGTTTTGTTGTAAAAACAGAAGCACATTTTGCGCTGCTGGGCGTAGCATTTTTACTGTGCTCACAAGGCACAGGCTACGCCGATCCGGGCGCGCTTTAGGGGGCGGATCGGCGGGGTTCGAAGCTGCCGACGCGGGATTGCTTCGTGTCGTCGGTATTCGTCGGGCAGGCGGTTTTCGGGGTGATCCTTCGGGACCGTTCTGCCCTGTTGCACATTTTGGTGATGCGAACCGCGCGTTCTGCTGACGGCTCGGCCGCGATGACTAGCGTTTTTGACGGACAGGGAG
>CAYUYI010000096.1:0-7429 GCA_964448995.1 uncultured Propionivibrio sp.
TACTCGGCGAAGAACCGCTCGGCCTCGATCCGTATCCCGCACGTTGCTTCCGATAAGGCTCGCCGCATCGAGACTCGCTTCCCCGATCCGATCGCCAATCCGTACCTGTGCTTCTCGGCGCTGATGATGGCCGGTCTGGACGGTATCCAGAACAAGATTCACCCGGGCGATCCCGCCAGCAAGAATCTGTACGACCTGCCGCCGGAAGAAGATTCACAAATCCCGACTGTGTGCGCCAGCCTTGAAGAGGCCCTCGGTGCGCTCAACAAGGATCGCGACTTCCTGACCAAGGGCGGGGTCTTCTCCAACGAGTGGATCGATGCCTATATCGAGCTCAAGATGGATGAAGTCAACAAGATCCGCATGACGACTCACCCGGTTGAGTTCGAGCTCTACTACAGCTGCTGATTGCTGAGTGTGTCTGGAAAAGGACGGGGCTGCCCGTCCTTTTTTTGTCCACCGGAATGGCCGTCATGGCGTTGTATTTCAGGGGGGCATCCAATACACTGGCAAGCTACTATAGCGAGATTCCTGCAATGATCGACGGGGTGACGATGAATACGAGACTGTTACTGGCTACGACCGCTGTGTTATGCGCGACGGCGTTGCCGGTTCGGGCCGATATCTACAAATGTACGGGATCGGACGGTCACGTCACCTACTCCAATATGGGCGACAAGAATTGCAAGCGCCTGAGCCTCGATCCCTTGCCGGCGTCATCGCCGGCAGCTCGGCCGACTGCAAAAACACCCTCACCGGCCGGTTTCCCGAAAGTTGAGGAAGGAGCACAGAAGGCGCGAGATAACGATCGGCGACGCATCCTGGAAGGAGAAATGTCTGCCGAACAGAGCAATCTTCAACAGGCGAAAAAGGCGTTAGCAGAGCAGGAGGCTGTGCGTGAGGGCGGCGAGCGCAATTACCAACGGGTACTGGATCGCCTGCAGCCATACAAGGACAAGGTGGCGCTACATGAGCGCAATATCGAAGCCATTCAGTCGGAACTGTCCAGGCTCCGTTGATTCTCGGGGTTGTCTCGGCGGCCATGACTGAGTCAGCCGAAAAATCGTTCGTCGGGCTTGATCTGCTTTCGTCGTCGGTGGTCTTGCTCGACGGCGGCTTGCACGTTTGCTACATCAACTCGGCGGCGGAGAATCTGCTCGCAGTCAGCCGCAAGGCAGTCCTCGGCCAGGCGCTGGAAGAGGTGGTCGCCTACTCCGGGGCGCTGCGCGATGCGCTGGAAAACGCCAACCGGCATGGTTGGGGGTACACGGGGCAGGATGTCGAACTGCGGCGTGGCGATGACGTGGTGTTGCATCTTAACTGCACTGTCAATCCGACGGAGCTCCCTGAGGCTCGTCTTCTTGTTGAGTTCTGGCCGATTGACCAACTGCTCAAAGCGACGCGCGAGGAACGTCTGCTCGAACAGCAGATCGCCAACCGCGAACTGATCCGCAATCTGGCGCACGAAATCAAGAATCCGCTGGGGGGTATTCGCGGTGCGGCGCAGTTGCTGGAACATGAGCTGAACAATCCGGCATTGCGCGAGTACACGCAAATCATCATCAAGGAGGCCGATCGGCTGCAGGACTTGATGAAACGTCTGTTGTCGCCGCACCGGCCAATGCAACCGGCGCCGGTGAATATTCACGAGATTCTCGAACGTGTGCGTAGCCTGCTCAAAGCCGAGTTCCCCAAGACCGTGCGGCTGGTGCGCGATTACGATACCAGCCTGCCTGATCTTGTCGGTGATCGCGAGCAACTGATACAGGCGGTCCTCAACATCGCCCGTAATGCAGCGCAGGCGATCAAGGCCCAGCAATCCGCCCCGATCGATGCGTCGACGGAGGTGGTTGGGGAGCTGATTCTCCGCACCCGTGTTGCGCGCCAAGTCACGTTGGCCAAGAAACGACATCGCCTGGCGCTCGAGTTGCAGGTCATCGACAATGGTCCGGGGATTCCGGACGATATTCGCGAACACATGTTTTACCCGCTGGTTTCCGGAAGAGAGGGGGGCAGCGGTCTCGGTCTGACCCTGGCGCAAAGCTTTGTTCATCAGCATCATGGCACCATCGAGTGCGAGAGTCGCCCTGGTTTTACCTGCTTCACGATCCGCCTGCCCCTGAGCGGGTTTTGATGGCAAGCAATTTGCTATAGCCAGCGCATACGAATCATGAAGTCGGGAAAATCAATGAAACCGGTCTGGATCGTCGACGACGACAAATCAATCCGCTGGGTACTCGAGAAGACGCTGACGCGCGAACAAGTGCCGTTCAAGAGTTTTGCTTCCGCCAGTGAGGTGCTGTCGCAGCTTGATCATGGGGCCGAGCCGCCGCAGGTGCTGGTGTCTGATATCCGTATGCCCGGTGAGAGCGGGCTCGATCTGCTCAAGCGTTTCAGAACCCGTTTTGCTTCTGTGCCGGTCATCATCATGACCGCTTACTCCGATCTGGACAGCGCCGTCGCCGCTTTTCAGGGCGGCGCTTTCGAATATCTGCCCAAGCCGTTCGATGTCGATCAGGCGCTTGAGTTGATCCGTCGCGCCATCGACGAGAGCGCGCACCAAGGCGGTGCGGAAAGCGTGGTTGAGATGGCGCCGGAAATTCTTGGTCAAGCGCCGGCCATGCAGGAGGTTTTCCGCGCGATCGGGCGACTCAGTCAGTCGAGTGCGACCGTAATGATTACCGGTGAATCCGGGACCGGCAAGGAACTGGTGGCGCGTGCCGTGCATCGCCATAGTCCTCGTTCGGACAAGCCCTTCATTGCCATTAATACGGCGGCCATTCCGAAGGATTTGCTTGAATCCGAGTTGTTTGGCCACGAGCGTGGTGCCTTCACCGGTGCAGCGGCGCAGCGGCGCGGGCGCTTTGAGCAGGCCGAGGGGGGCACGCTGTTTCTTGATGAAATCGGCGATATGCCAGCCGATCTGCAGACGCGTTTGCTGCGCGTGTTGTCGGACGGCAATTTCTACCGTGTTGGCGGGCATTCGCCGATCAAGTCCAATGTGCGCATCATTGCCGCGACGCACCAGAATCTGGAATCCCGTGTCAAGGAAGGTCTGTTCCGCGAAGACCTGTTCCATCGTCTCAACGTGATCCGCGTCCGTCTGCCGAGCCTGCGCGAGCGGCGCGAGGACATTCCGATTCTCGCGCGCCATTTTTTGCAAAAAAGCGCGCAGGAATTGGGCGTCGAGGGCAAGCGCTTTGGCGATGCGGCGCTGCGTTTTTTGTCGGGCCTGGATTTTCCGGGGAACGTTCGCCAGCTTGAAAATCTATGCCATTGGCTCACTGTCATGGCGCCGGGTCAGACCGTCGATGTGGCTGACCTGCCGCCGGAAATGCGTGATAGTTCGCAGCAGGCCGTTGCCACGGACTGGCTGGCCGGGTTGGCGACAGAAGTCGATCGATTGCTGGTGGCGAATGAGCATCAGATCCATGAGAAGCTGACCAACTGCTTCGAGCGGATCCTGATTTCCCGTGCGCTCGCCCATACCGGCGGACGGCGCATTGAAGCCGCTGTGGCGCTCGGCATCGGCCGTAACACGATCACGCGCAAGATTCAGGAACTGGGAATGGATGGCGCGCGGGCGGAAGAGCCGGAGCGCGCCGCGGGATAATCGGGGATAATGGCGGCCTGTATTTTTACTGATGCCGCCATGAACGTCCCGGGTTCTTCCCTGTTGATCGATGTGGATCGCCTGTCTGTACTGTTGGGCGACCGGCGCGATCGTTTTTCCATCCAGGCGATCGATGCCTGCGACTCGACCAATACGCTGCTTCTGCAGCGAGTCCATGAAATGCCGTCGGGCCGGGTCGTCGTTTGCGACCGGCAGACTGCCGGGCGGGGTAGCCGCGGGCGACGCTGGTCAGCCTCGCCCGAAGCCAGCCTGACGTTTTCGCTGCTGTGGCATTTCGATTGCGGGTTGGCCGGGATGTCAGGCTTGTCGCTGTGCGTTGGCCTGGCCGTCGTGCGGGCGCTGACGGCATGCGGCGCGCATGGGGCGACGCTCAAGTGGCCGAATGACATTCTTCATCGCGATGCCAAACTCGGGGGCATTCTGGTTGAGTTGAGCGGTGATGCCGAGCAGGCGCGCGCAGTCATCGGGATCGGGCTGAATCTGCTTACGCCGAAAATGGATGGGCACGGTGAGGCATTCATGATGCCGGTGACGGCGATCGATGCGTTGGTGTCCCCGCTTCCTGAGCGGAATCAGTTGCTGGCGGGGTTGTTGACCGAACTGGCGGACGTCTTCGACCGCTTCGCAGTGCATGGGTTTGGTGCGTTGCGGGATGAATGGCAGGCGTGTCACGCCTGGCAGGGGCGCGTCGTTCACGTCCTGAGTAACGGACGGGTGGACATGGCCGGTATCTGTCTCGGCGCCGACGCTGATGGCGCCTTGTTGGTGCAGGTGGGCGGCGATATCCGGCGTTGCCTGTCAGGCGATGTCAGCTTGCGGGTGGCGTCATGATCGTCGCTATAGACATCGGCAATACGCGTATCAAGTGGGCGCTCCACAACGGCACGGATTGGGTCGCTCGCCAGGCGCTACCGACGGAGTCGGTGGATCAATTGGCTGCGGCTGCAGCCGAATGGCCTGCTGCTGCGCAGGTCGTCGCTTGCAACGTTGCCGGCGCGCTGGTTGAAGCGGCGTTGGTTGACGCCGTGCGTGCGCGCTTCGAGCCGCGCTGGTTGCGTTCGAGCCGCGCGGCCTGTGGTGTCCGCAGTTGCTATGACCAGCCGGAAAAGCTCGGCGCGGATCGCTGGGCGGCGTTGATCGGTGCACGGGCGAGATTCTCCGGCGATTGCCTGGTGGTCTGTGCGGGGACCGCGACCACGGTGGATCACCTCGATGCCGATGGCGTGTTCCGCGGGGGGATGATTCTGCCTGGCGTCGATCTGATGCGTGCCTCGCTGGCGGGGGCGACGGCGCAGTTGCCGTTGGCCGATGGCGAATTTTGCAAGGAACCTCGCACCACGGTCGACGCCATCGTTACCGGTTGTCTGCAAGCACAGCTGGGGGCGATCGAGCGGATGTTCGAGCGCCTCGCCGATGTTCCTGGCGCCACCTGCCTGATGACGGGCGGGGCAGCGAGTCAACTCGCCCCGCACTTGAATATTCCAACCGTCTTGACGGAGAATCTGATTCTCGAAGGGCTGGTGCGTTTCGGCACTTCGCAGTAGTCTTCCGGCCTGAGCGCCCGTCACGGGTGCTGGCCTGTCCGATTGTGGAGGAGTGCCATGCTGCCCAAGCTGATATCCATGCTGCCGTCCTTTCTGGCCTACCTTGGGGTCGCCATCGCCCTGCTGGCAGTGTTTCTGCTCATTTATGTCAATGCGACCCCCTACGATGAGATTTCACTGATCCGGCAGGGCAACACGGCGGCGGCGATCAGTCTGTCTGGCGCGCTGTTCGGATTTGCCATGCCGGTCGCCAACGTCATCGCCCACAGCGATACATTGGGAGACTTGGCTGCCTGGGGGGCGATTGCCGGTGTGATTCAGTTGCTAACCTACCTGGTGGCACGCGTCACACTGCCGCATTTGGCCGAAGACATTCCTGCCGGAAAAGTGTCTGTTGCCACGTTCCTGGCCGCATTGTCCCTGGTTGTCGGGCTGATCAATGCGGCCTGCATGACTTACTGATGTATTCGTTTCGATAGGAGATCGTCATGGCGCTAATGGACTTCATCAAGAAACAGTTTATCGACGTCATCCACTGGACCGAGGAAAGCGACGGGGTGCTGGCGTATCGCTACCCGATGCAGGACTTTGAAATCCAGAACGGCGCGCAACTGACGGTGCGCGATTCGCAGATCTGCGTCTTCGTCAATGAAGGGCAGGTCGCCGACGTCTTTGGACCTGGGCTTTATACGCTGAATACGCAGACGCTGCCGATCCTGACCAACCTGAAGAACTGGGACAAACTGTTCGATTCGCCCTTCAAGTCCGACGTCTACTTCTTCTCGACCCGCCTGCAGCTCGACCGCAAGTGGGGCACGCCGAACCCGATCACCATCCGCGACAAGGATTTCGGCATGGTGCGCATGCGCGCCTTCGGCATCTATTCGTACAAGCTCGCCGATCCGTCGAAGTTCTACAAGGAAGTGTCCGGCACGCGCGAGACCTACACGGTCGACGATCTCGACGGGCAGTTGCGCAATCTGGTGGTCGCCGGCATGAGCAATCTGTTCGGCGAATCCGGTGTGCCGTTCATCGACATGGCCGGCAACCAGGCCGAACTGGGCGTCAAGATGAAGGAGGCGCTGCTGCCGGTGTTCGAGCGTTACGGGCTGGCGCTCGATGCCTTTGCCGTGCAGAACGTCTCGCTGCCTGAAGAACTGCAACAGATGCTCGACAAGCGCATCGGCGTCAACATGATCGGCGGTATGCAGGCCTATACCCAGTTGCAGACTGCCGAGGCGATCCCGCTCGCGGCGCAGAACGAAGGCGGGCTGGCCGGTCTGGGGGCCGGTGTGGGGGCGGGGCTGACCGTCGGCCAAGTGATGGGTCAGGCAATGATGCAGTCGATGACGCCGGGCAGTGCGCCGGCCGCGGCGACGGCCGCGCCGGCTGCCACCGTATCGCCCGACGACGTGGTGGCGACGCTGGAAAAACTGCATGGGCTGGTGGCCAAGGGCATCCTGACGCAGGCCGAATTCGACGCCAAGAAAGCCGAGTTGCTCAGCAAGCTGAGCTGATCCCGCGCACCGATCGTCTCGCGTGAAAACCGCTCACTGCCCCTCCTGCGGCGCGCCGGTGGCGTTCAAGTCGACGGCGTCGGTGTACGCCGTCTGCGAGTTCTGCCGCAGCACGCTGTTGCGCGACGGCGAGGATCTCAAGAACCTCGGTCGCATGGCTGACCTGATGGACGATCCTTCGCTGATCCAGATTGGCACCGAAGGGAAGTTCCGGGGGATCCATTTCGGCGTGATCGGTCGCATTCAGCTCAAGTACGAGGCCGGCCTCTGGAACGAGTGGCACCTGCTATTCGACGATGGGCGCAGCGCGTGGTTGTCGGAAGCGGGTGGCGAGTATGTCGTCAGCGCACTGGTGCCGGTCAGCGAGACGCTGCCGGCGTTCGAATCGCTCGAGCCGGAAATGCTGGTCAAGATCGGCGGCAAGGATTTTGCCGTCACCGACCTCGAAACCGCGCATTGCATCGGCGGGCAGGGCGAACTGCCGTTCAAGGTTGAATCCGGCTACGACGTCAACACCGCCGACCTGCGCGGCAATGACCGTTTTGTCACGCTCGACTACAGCGAAACGCCGCCGCTCGTGTTCGTCGGCTATCCAGCGAAATTCGACGAACTCAACCTCGCCAACCTCAAGGAAGCGCCCTCACCCGTCACAGGCGGCCAGGAGACAGTCAAGGCCGACGCCTTCAATTGCCCGCATTGCGCCGCGCCGCTGGTGATCCACTCGCCGGCCATCG
>CAYUYI010000097.1:0-7422 GCA_964448995.1 uncultured Propionivibrio sp.
GATTCACCATCACGCCCTGCTGGCTTATACTGCGCGCATGAAAACGCGATGTATCCGGGTTCTCGCCATCCTGCTGACACTGGCAGCGTGCACCAGCACGCCCCCCGTCCCCGAGTCATCGACCGCACCGGCGCTGCAGCGCCCGGCGGCAAACGAAAAGGGCAACGAGGTCGCGCTTTTCGCGCTCGGCCTGATCGACACAGGCTATCGTTTCGGCGGCAAAAATCCGGAAGCGGGTCTCGATTGCAGCGGCATGGTGGCCTACATCTTCGGCCAGGCCGCCGGCCTGAAGGTCAGTGGCAGCGCCGCCGACATCGCCCGCAAGGGGCAACCCATCGGACGTGGCGATCTGCGCCCAGGCGACCTGGTTTTCTTCAACACGCGCAATGCACCGCTCTCGCACGTCGGCGTCTATATCGGCGACGACCGTTTCGTGCACGCGCCGTCGAGCACCGGGCGAGTGCGCATCGACCGCCTTAACGCGGGCTATTTCGCCGCTCGTTTCGAAACGGCACGCACCTATTTCGACTGAGCAGCCCGACGCCTCTTCGACCGACGGCACACCCGTATCGTCCGCCCCCCTCGTTCGAAGCGGGGGCCTCGTACTCAGTCACCCAGCAAGGCGCAAAAACGATTCAGATCGACGTTGCCGCCGCTGATGATGACGCCCACACGCATCCCCTTGAGTTGCGCTTTCATCGAACGCGCGCCGGCAAGCGATAAACATCCGGTCGGCTCGACAAGCAGCTTCATGCGCGTGGCGAAAAAGCGCATGGCGTCGATCAAGTCGGGATCAGTCACTGTCAGGATGTCATCCACATCACGACGGATGATTTCAAAGGGATAAGCGCCGAGATGCTGGGTCTGCGCCCCGTCGGCAATGGTTTTCGGCGTGTCGATATGGACAATCTTCCCCGAACGGAATGACTGCTGACCGTCGTTGCCGGCTTCCGGCTCGACCCCGTAAATCTTGCAACGGGGCGACAGGGCGCGGACGGCCAGCGCCGACCCGGAGAGCAGACCACCGCCGCCCAGGCAGACAAACAGGGCATCAAGATCGCCGACGTCCTCAATCAGTTCCTTGGCGGCCGTTCCCTGGCCGGCAATCACATCCGGATGATCGTAGGGCGGAATCAGGGTCATGCCGTGCTTTTCGGCAAGATCGCGGCCGATCTGTTCGCGGTCTTCGGTAAAGCGGTCGTACAACACGACATTGCCGCCATAGCCACGCGTGGCAGCCACTTTGGCCGCCGGCGCGTCGTTCGGCATGATGATCGTTGCCGTCATGCCGAGCAGACGTGCCGATAACGCGATCGCCTGCGCGTGGTTGCCCGAAGAGAAGGTCACGACACCCGATTGGCGCTGCCGAGCATCGAAACGCGACAACGCGTTGAAGGCGCCACGGAATTTGAAGGCCCCCATGCGCTGAAGGTTCTCGCATTTGAAGAACAACTGTGCCGACAATTCGCCGTCGATCGTACGGGAACGCATCACGGGCGTCCGGTGCGCCTGCCCCTGCAAGCGGGCAGCCGCCGCGGCAACATCATCATAGGTGGGTAGCATCAACATGTTCGTCCTCCCCAACGGGGCAACCCAAAGTTGCCCGAAAAATAGAACCGATCTATCGTGCGTCGTTGTATACGGTCGCGCGCGACACACCGAGATACTGCGCCACCGTTTCCATTGATTTGCGGATATTCAGGCAACCGGCCAGTTTGAGCTCACGCACGAGCGCACGGCGATCCGTTGCCTTCAGCGCCCGCGGCGTCGTCGCACGTTGCGCAGCGAACTGATCGATACGCGCACGGATTGTCTCGGCGCCACCGCCAATCGGTTGAATGCGAATCGCGTCGACGCTGAGCCGTTCAACCTCGCCATTCGCCGGCGCAATCGATTCGTTGATGTTCAGCAGCGCCCCGATCAGACCGAATTGTTCCAGCACGTTCTGCAGTCCGCGAAATAACGTCAGGTCGACATTCATGCACAGCGCGGCAATGTACCGCCCACGCGAGTCCTTGATGCCGATCGAGGTACTCTTCACCTGCCGACCGTCGGGCAACTGGTTGGCGTAATTGGCGATGATCTGGGGAAAACGCGGATCAAGGATGCGTGCGAGTCCCAACTCCGTCGCCGGCGCACCGACTTCGCGACCGGAAAGATTGTTGTAAATCGCCAAGATGGCGTGCTCCGGATTCAGCAGATCATGGACCACGATCTCACAAAAGGGCGCAAACGTTTCGCCCAGTCCCTGTGCGATTCGCGTCACCTGCTCGAGCAGGATTTCCTGTTCTTTTGTCGGCTTTTTCATGGCAACACAATTTATACAGAACTGGACAATCGGTCAATAAATTGACGGCGTTTACACCTTTTATATTTTGATCCGGGGAGAATGGCTAAGAACCAACGGATCAAGGCATATTCCTCATGTTCATCAAGCCATGCGAACCCTTGGCACGCACACAGAAATTCGGATTGACGATTCTGGCCTGTGCAGCCACGACGCTGATCGCCACGCCGCTGCTCGGCGCGCTCGACCTGGCCAATATCGTCATGCTGTTTCTGCTGACGGTACTGCTCATCGCCGTCAGTCTTGGGCTCGACGCCGCACTCCTGTCGGCATTCCTGAGCGTCGCTCTCTTTGATTTTTTCTTCGTTCCGCCGCGCTTTTCTTTTTCCGTCAGCGACGGTCAATATCTGATCACCTTCGTCGTCATGCTGGCGGTGGCGATCATCACCGGCAAGCTGACCGCAAATCTGCGTCAGCAAGCCAACGAATCGACGGCCGAAGCCGCGCGTTCGCAAGCGCTGTACGAAATGGCACGCGACCTGACCGGCGCACTGACGACCACACAGATTTCCGAAATCACACAGAGCTTTCTGCGCCGCGGACTCCAAGCCGAAGCCATCATTCTGCTGGACGGCCTGCGCCCTTGTGACGAAGAATCGCCCAAGTACATCCGCATCGAGCCGCATCTCGCCACACTGGCGCACGAACACGGTGAAACAGTCGAATGTACGCAACTCGTCGATTCGGGTTACGCCGCCATCTATCTGCCGCTGAAAGCCCCGATGCGGGCGCGGGGAGTAGTCGCCGTTGCCCCGCTCGACGGAGACGCCCTTCGCGTTCACGCCCAGCGACAATGGCTGGAAACCATGGCATCTCTGGTAGCCATCGCCATCGAGCGCGTCCACTACGTTGACGTCGCCCAACGCACACAGGTCCAGATCGTTTCCGAGCGGTTGCGCAGCTCGATCCTTTCGGCACTGTCGCACGATTTGCGCACCCCACTCACGGCACTCGTCGGGCTGGCCGACTCGCTGGTTGCCAGCCGCCCGCCGCTGAATGAAGCCGCACGGGAAACCGCGATTGCCTTGCGCGATCAATCCGAGCACTTGGCCAACCTCGTTGGCAACCTGCTCGACATGGCCCGCCTGCATGCCGGCCAGGTCACGCTGCATAAGGAATGGCAACCGATCGACGAAGTGATCGGATCGAGCATCAAGCTGCTCGGGCGTACGTTGACCGACCACCCGATCAGCGTGCAGCTGAGTCCCGGCCTTCCTCTCGTAGAGTTCGACGCCGTACTCATTGAACGCGTTTTCTGCAATCTGCTCGAGAATGCCGCGAAATACACGCCGCCGGGGCGGGGCATCCGCATCGAGGCAGGGCTGCGCGACCGCTGGCTCGATGTTGGGGTCATCGACGAAGGCCAAGGCTTTTCCGGCGATACCGGCAATGCGATCTTCGACATGTTCGTCCGCGGCGAACGCGAAACGACCCGGCCTGGCGTTGGACTCGGCCTCGCCATTTGCCGCGCCATCGTCGAAGCCCACGGCGGCACCATCACTGCGAGCAACAACCCGAATGGCGGCGCCTGCCTGCGCTTTACGCTACCGCTCGGCATCCCGCCAACCATCGAAGAAGAAGAAACCGGTTTTTTCGATGAAGGAGCCAGCCAATGAGCGACAAATCGCCCGCTGTGCTGCTGATCGAAGACGAGAAGCTGATCCGGCGCTTTCTACGCTCGACGCTGGAAGAAGAAGGCTGTCGCGTGTTCGAGGCGGAAACACTGGCCTGCGGAATCGAACAAGCCGGTGACCGCCGGCCCGCTCTGGTCGTGCTCGACCTCGGTCTGCCGGACGGCAACGGCATCGACTTCATCCAGCGTTTCCGTAACTGGTCGGACGCGCCGATCCTCGTCCTTTCGGCGCGCTCGAACGAAAAAGACAAGATTCAGGCGCTCGACACCGGCGCCGACGATTACCTGACCAAGCCTTTCGGGGTTGGCGAACTGCGCGCCCGCGCCCGCGCGCTGCTGCGCCGGCAAAGCCGGTCTGGCGAGGCGGCGACGCCGATCATCGAATTCGGCAACGTCCGCGTCGATCTATCGCGCCGACTGGTGACGCGCAATGGCGCTCCGATACGCCTGACGCCCATCGAATATCGCCTGCTTAGCGTCCTGCTGGCCAACGCTGGCAAGGTGATGACCCAGCGACACCTGTTGCGCGAAGTATGGGGGCCCTCGCATGTCGAAAGCAGCCACTATTTGCGAATCTACGTTGGACATCTGCGCCAGAAACTCGAAGACGATCCGACACAACCCGCCTACCTCATCACGGAAACGGGCGTTGGCTACCGTTTTCAACTCTGAACGATCTCGACGAACAATTCGGCACAACAGGAACAACACGGATGGATCACCCAACCACACATCAAAAAACAAGATTCGCGTCGCTGGCGCTCGCCGCGTTGGGCGTCGTCTACGGCGACATCGGCACCAGCCCGTTGTACGCGCTCAAGGAAGTTTTCAGCAACCCGCATCACCCTGTACCCATCACGCCGGACAACGTGCTCGGGATTCTGTCACTGGTTTTCTGGGCACTGATGATCGTTATCAGCGGCAAATACGTATCGTTCATCATGCGCGCCGACAATCGCGGCGAGGGCGGCATCATGGCGCTGATGGCACTGACCCTGCGCGATTTGCCCAACGGCAGACGACGCAGCATTCTGGTCATGCTCGGACTATTCGGCGCCGCGCTGTTTTACGGTGACGGCTTTATCACGCCAGCGATTTCCGTACTCTCGGCGGTGGAAGGATTGGAAATCATCACGCCGGCTTTCAAACCCTATGTCATCCCGATTTCTCTCGTGGTGCTGATTTTTCTCTTCGCGTTGCAACGTCACGGCACAGCCAGCGTCGGCAAACTGTTCGGACCAGTGATGATGGTCTGGTTCGCGACGCTGGCGCTTCTTGGGGGGCTCAGCATTCTCAATGATCCGGGCGTATTACGTGCCTTGAACCCAGGCTGGGCGGCAAGTTTTCTGGCTAACAACCCGTTGCTCGGTTTTTTCTCGCTCGGCGCCGTCGTACTCGCACTGACGGGTGGCGAGGCGCTCTATGCCGACATGGGGCACTTCGGGCGGTTGCCGATCCAGGTCGCCTGGTGCGGATTGGTCATGCCGGCGCTGATCATCAACTATTTCGGGCAGGGCGCCCTGTTGCTGGCCGATCCGGCCAGTATCGAGAACCCCTTTTATCTGCTCGCCCCAGGCTGGGCTCGTTTTCCACTAGTAGCACTGTCAACGGCCGCCACCATCATTGCGTCGCAAGCCGTGATTTCTGGAGCATTCTCGATCACCCTGCAGGCAATGCAACTCGGCTATTCGCCGCGCTTCGACGTGCACCATACGTCGGAGCACGAAATGGGTCAGATCTATCTGCCAGCGATCAACTGGTTACTGTTGATCGCGGTAATCGCACTGGTGATCGGCTTCGGCTCATCGAGCAACCTGGCCGCCGCCTACGGCATCGCCGTGACCGGCACGATGCTGATCACCAACTTGCTGGCCTTTGTCGTCGTTCGCAACCAGTGGCATTGGGCAAAGTGGCAGGCATTGTTGTGCATCGTGCCGTTCATTTGCATCGACATCGCCTTCTTTTCAGCGAATTCGACGAAGATTCTCGATGGCGGCTGGTTCCCACTGGCATTCGGCATGGTCGTTTTCGTCGTGCTCACGACCTGGAAGCGCGGACGCGAGATCCTTCACGACAAACTCGGGCAGGATGCCATCGACCTGGCGCCCTTCATCCAGAGTCTGGCGCTTGGCGGCACCACCCGCGTTCCCGGTACCGCAGTTTTCCTGACCGGCCGGCCTGAGGGCGTGCCGCGCTCGATGTTGCACAGCCTGAAGCACTACAAAGTGCTGCACGAACGCATGGTGATCGTGACGATCCGCATTTTCGACGTGCCTTACGTCCCCGAAATCGATCGTGTCGAGGTCAAGAATCTCGGACAGGATTTCTGGCAAGTGACCGTCCAGTACGGCTTCAAGGATGATCCCGACCTACCGGAGGCGCTGACGCACTGCGCAGCACACGGTCTTGAATTTGAAATGATGGACACGTCGTTTTTCCTTGGGCGCGAAACGCTGATTCCGCGTTTCGGCAAAGAGATGGCTTACTGGCGCGTCCTGCTCTTCGCGACCATGTTCCGTAACGCCACGAGCATCACGGCCTTTTTCCGCATTCCGTCGAACCGTGTCGTCGAACTCGGCTCGCAAGTCGTGATGTAAAAAAACGGGCGCCACGCAGGCGCCCGAAAGGAGGGTTGCTTCGGAGAGAGTAATCAGTACTTGTAGGCCGATTCGCCGTGCGAGGTGATGTCCAGCCCCTCGCGTTCTTCTTCTTCCGGCACGCGCAGGCCGATGAACATATCCACCAGTTTGTAGGCGACGATGGAGACGATGCCGGACCAGACAACCGCCGTACCGACCCCCCAGAACTGGCTGATCAGTTGCGCCGTCATATCGTAGTCACCGACCTTGTTGGCCACATAGTCATAGACGCCCGTGCCGCCCAGCGACGGGGCGCAGAACACGCCGGTCAGGATCGAACCCAGGATGCCGCCGACGCCATGCACGCCGAACACGTCGAGCGAATCGTCCGCGCCGAGCAGGCGCTTGAGGCCATTGACACCCCAGAGGCAGACGACGCCCGCCGCCAGACCGATGACGATGGCACCGACGACGCCGACGAAACCGGCTGCCGGCGTAATTGCCACCAACCCGGCCACGGCACCGGAAGCGGCACCCAGCATCGACGGTTTGCCCTTGAGCATCCATTCCGCCAGCATCCATGACATCGTCGCACAGGCCGTCGCCACCCAGGTATTGACCATCGCCAGCGCCGCACTACCGGAAGCTTCGAGCGCCGATCCGGCATTGAAACCGAACCAGCCGAACCACAGCAGCGAAGCACCGATCATCGTGAAGGAGAGGCTGTGCGGGGCCATCGACTCGCGGCCGTAACCAATCCGCTTGCCGATCAGGAAGGCCCCGACCAGGCCAGCCACTGCCGCGTTGATATGCACCACGGTACCGCCGGCGAAGTCGAGCGCACCCTTCTGGAACAGGAAGCC
>CAYUYI010000098.1:0-3578 GCA_964448995.1 uncultured Propionivibrio sp.
CAAGCAACGGAGGAGATCGTTCCCCGGTGGGGCGGCCGGTCTTCAAAATCGGTAGGGCTCGTCAAACGGGCCTGGGTAGGTTCGACTCCTGCTCTCCTCCGCCAACCGGCATCCAACACGATCCAAAAACAGATATTGCTTCTCGCTGAATCCACGCATCCCTTCGTTCGTGGCTCGGCTGACTGGCTTGGAGAAAGGCCAGCATTCGATCAGATAAGGTCTATATTGAAGGTACCCGGCACTGTCCGTTAAGACGAAGAGGAAATCATGGGAAAAGCACATGAAACTAGCAAAGAGTCTAGGAAGCATGCCACGAAGAGTCCCAAAGAGAAGAAGGCTGCAAAACGTGCCAAGAAACACCCGACAGGAAGCATACCTCTTATCGAACATCGTTAAACGACCGTACATCGTCCAAGGCCAGCAAGTCGCTGGCCTATTTTTTATTCAATCCTTATCGTTGATTCAGCGCACCAAGAGCAACCTCGGCAGTTCCGATCAAAACAACGATGCGAACCATGTATTGCCAAGGTTTACATCCGACAATTAGGCTCCTCATCTCTCGCCAACTGCCCCGCCCCCCCCGCCACCCGGCGAATATTTCCTTGACGCGCAACCCCCTGCGACCAACAATGATCGTACGGAAGCGGTGTTTTATGGGAGGTTATCGTGCCGATCGAAATCCGACGCGAACCGCATGGACTCTGCAAAAAATATACGGGCAGAGTGCTGGCAGAAGAGATCATTCGTTCGGATGAGGAAACGGCTGCCTCCCCTGATTTCGACAATCTCCGCTGCATGTTGCTGGACTTCACCGATGTCAGCAGTACCGATGTCACAAAGGAGGCAATCGACCAAATCGCGGCCATCGATTTAGGATCATCGATCACCAATCGTCGCATCAAGCAGGCCATCGTAGTCAAAACGGTGGAACTCGAATACTTGGCTCTCCTCTATGCCCGCTCTCCACTGCACCATTACGAAACCCGGGTCTTTTGCTCGACCGATAAAGCACGGGCCTGGCTTGGGGAAAATCTGTTCGATGCCCAACAAACCAATCCCGCCGGGACATCGAACGTCTGATCAAGTAATTGGCGCCCCGCCCCCGTCAATATGGCGATTCCGGCGGACTGATTCTGCGGGCAGCTTGGTTGTGCGCATTAAATTTCAGTAGCCGCTACCCTGCACCATTTGCCAACCTTCCGGACAACCTCGGGTATGGGGGTAGTACATCGCGCTGGATTGGCAGTAATACATAACATTGAGCGGTTGTTGCGGCGGCGCGTACGAAGCTGGCGCCGGATACGGCGGTTCAACGTAGACCGGTGCCGGGGCGACATTGGCTGGACGATTATTCTCTGCTAGAAGGGCGAGACCTGCAATCGCGCCGATGACCGCGATCCCCGCCCACAGCGACGTATTGTCATTGTCGTTGTGGTGTTCATACCCCCGACGGCCACGTCCCGGATCGGCGTAAACCGGCAAGGCGGCCAAAGACAGCGAGGCAATTACAGAAATGATCAACTTTTTCATCAGTATCTCCGATTCACAACGGCATGCCCGAATAACGCGGAGATGACCTTTTGAAATGACCAGGTTTTGTAATTTTGTGTGTTGAGTTGCAAACGTGCGAGTTTGTGTGAATCCGCCAAAGCGGCACTTCAATTACGAAGTCGGGATGCCCCTGGCAGCTGCTCTAGGCAAATGAAACGTGGCTTTGCGCACCAGCTCGCCGGTGCCATCGCTTGGTCAAACCTCGCCCAAATTGACGTTCGATACCACCTTGTATCTTGCTTCGAACTCCAGACAAGCAGAAGCCACCATTGATTGACGGATTTCCAGAAACGCCAGACAAACCATGGCCTCCTTGCCGGCAACCCTGACGCCGTGGTGGCAATTGAGGCAATTGGGCGTCTCTTGGCAAACAACAGACAAATTAGGGGAACTCACGTTGTGATTTCTGAAAAAGCCGGCACACGGCAATTTATCACCAAAGGAATAGACAAATGAGGTAAAAATTCTCGCTTTTTTCGTCAGGCGTTACATCAGTGCGCCTGCCCTTCAAGAAATAACATGATGACTTACTTAGCCTGTCGCGCCACCATTTCCGTGTCAGCCTGCCTCCCGTAAAAACGTCCGGTTGCCTGAAGCATTTTGGCTACAATACCCATTCAGGTCGCCAGCCCGGCGAAAAGGAACCTTCGATGGACTCCAAATATCTCATCGGCATCTCCGAGCTTGACTCGCAACATGAGGAAATCGAGTCGGCCTTTTCCGAATATCAGGAGGCCATCAAGGACGAGGCTCGTGCTAGTGAAATGCCGGGAATCATCGCCAATCTGCGAGAAAAAGTGCGCTTCCATTTTCACGCGGAAGAATCAATCATGCGGATTTTTGCTTACCCGGAAACAGAGGAACACCGGAGATTTCACCTTGAAATCCTCAAATCGATCGAACGTCTCGGTCACGACACCTCGGTTTCCGTTGAAACTCAAGGTACCAATGATCAGGCCATGCGACTATTCCTTGAACAGATTCTTTCCCAGGACATGCGTTTCGCCGCATTTCTGCAACGCAGCAAGACACGCCTAGGCATCCCCGTCTGAATCATCAACTCATGCCCGCCTCATTCCACGGCCGAATTCCGCCCGAGCGTATTTACTGTTGCAAAACCAACATGTGGATCCGCTACATAGACGGGCGTGTTTTGATCGGCGCAACGAATTTCGGCCTGCATCTTGCCGGCGAGATCGTCGCTTTTACTGCCAAGCCCGACGGGGCGGAGATTTTGCGTGGCAAAGGCATGGGCACCATCGAGTGTCACAAAACGGTACTTGCCCTCCATGCCCCGGTTTCTTTCCGGCTGATTTCCGGCAACGCCGAAGCCGAGACCCACCCCAAACTGATCAACGTATCTCCGTACGAAAAGGGTTGGATGGCTCTCGGTTCGCCGCTTTCTTGGGATTCTGAACGTACCGCGCTCTGCGATGCCGAAGACTACAAGCAACACATTTTGTCGATCGACCCGGAGGCCCGCTTTGACGACTGAAGCCCGTGGACTGGCCATTCTCGTCTGCTCACCAACACCGGAAACGCCGGAATTATGCGTCACGCCCTTAATCCATGCGGCGGCGGCCTGCGCGCTGGACTGCGAGGTCGAGATTCATTTCGCCGGCCCGGCGGTGAGATTGCTGGTGAAAAACGTCCCGGAACATCTGTTTCCGACGCCGGCCAGGGAAAAATCGGTTCACGCATTCATGCAGGACGCGGTTTCTGCTGGTGCCCGTTTATTGGCGTGCAGCATGGCACAAGCCACCTGGATCGCTAACGATGAACAGTTGATCCCGGAATGTGTAGGAACGGTGGGCGCCACCGCTTATGTTGCCAGAGCGCTTGATTGCGAGTGGCGGACGCTGGTTTTCTGAAACATGAAACCCCGACGCCCCGTAACAACCACTTGAATTCGGGGCAGATTGAACTAGCCTGTAAAAGCGAGGTGGAATCATGAACGTCAGCGGCATCGCCAACCAATATCTCAGCCTGGCCACGCTCCGGACGAATTCAGCGAGTTCAACGAATTC
>CAYUYI010000098.1:3678-7422 GCA_964448995.1 uncultured Propionivibrio sp.
GGTCAAATCGGATTTTGCTCGTGTTCAAGATAGCGGCAAAGCCTTGGCTGCCACGCAGTCGACGACAAGCACCGCAGACGTCAAGAAAAACCTGCAAGCGTTTGTCAGCGCCTACAACGATACTCGCAGCGCAGCAGCGAAAATTACTACCGGCGTTGCCCAGGCCGCAGGCAGAGAATTGCAGCGAACGGTTTCGACCGACAGCGCCCGCGCCGACCTGAAGTCGCTGGGCATCACACAAAACAAGGATGGAACGCTCACGCTCGACACAAAAGCATTGGATCAGGCATTGCAGACGAGCGCCGCCACAGTCCGCGACGCAGCGGGACGCCTTGGTAGCAGCGCCCAGCAGACGGCCACCCGAGTCCTTTCGGACACCGGCGGTATCAACACCTCCCTAAACGCGCTCACTTCCCGGGAACAAAGCATTGAGTCCCGTCAGGCCTCGCAGCAACAACTGCTGAGCGACTCGCAACAGCAGGTTTCACAGGCATCAAATTACCTGAACAATGCCTTGGCGGGCATCACCGCCTACAACCGGATTTTCTCGCTGTAAAACGGTCGTTTCAACTGCGACGGCGACGCGCCTCATACAAACAGACGCCGGTCGCCACCGACACGTTGAGGCTTTGCACCGAACCCAGCATCGGAATCGTCACCAACTGGTCGCAGGTTTCACGCGTCAGGCGGCGCAGGCCGTCGCCCTCGGCGCCCAGAACCCACGCCGTCGCCGCCGGCCATTGAGCGGAGTAGAGATCGTCCTTGCCCTCTGCGTCGGTCCCGACGACCCAGATGTCGCGTTCTTTGAGTTCGCGGAGGGTACGGGCAAGATTGGTCACAGTAATGTACGGTACGCTCTCTGCTGCCCCGCTCGCCACTTTGATCGCCGTCTGCGTCAATCCCACCGCCCGATCTTTGGGTGCAATCACGGCATGCGCACCGACTGCATCAGCCACCCGCAGGCAGGCGCCAAGATTATGCGGGTCTTGAATACCATCAAGCACCAGTAAGAATGCCGGTTCCTCCAGCGTATCCAGCACGTCGTCGAGCGAAACGTGGCGCATTTCGCCGGAAACACGTGCAACCACGCCTTGATGGCGCATGTTCCCACCCGACATCCCGGCCAGCCGTTTGCCATCGACCGGCATAACTCGAACGCCTTGCAGTTCGGCGTGCCGCAACAAGTCGCGCGCGCGCGCGTCGTTACGCTCGGCATCAATGAAAATTTCGAGAATTGCCTCCGGTTGATGCCGCAATTTGGCGATGATGGCGTGAAAACCGTGAATGAAGCTGGACTGGGACATAAGAAACTCGAAGAAGAAAAATAAAGCCGGGCGCGTATTCTACCCCGCCCTGGACAAGCAACCGCTCAGGACGGCCTTTTACCGGCGGGCTTGCGCGACACCACCTTGGGTTTTTCACCAGCCAGCACCGAAGCCGCTATCTGCGCCCGAACCTCGAGCGGAGGTTCGGCCAGGACGAAATCGATTCTGCCGCTCTCCAGATCTGCCCGCACCAACCGGACATCAAGCCGGTCACCAAGCCGATAGCGCTTACCTGTGCGCTCCCCGAGCATCTCGTGCTTGATGCTGTCGAACTGGAAGTAATCCTCACCCAGTTCCGAGACATGCACCAACCCTTCGACGTAGACCGAGTCGAGTGCGACAAAAACGCCAAAAGGCACGACGGCGGCAATCGTGCCAACAAATTCCTCACCGATGCGATCCCGCATGTAGTAGCACTTAAGCCAATTGGTCACGTCGCGTGTTGCTTCGTCAGCACGCCGTTCAGTCATTGAGCAATGCAGGCCGATCTCGTCCCATTTGCCCGGTTTGTATTTCTTTCCCTCGAGCACTGCCTTGATTGAGCGATGCACCAGCAGGTCCGGATAGCGCCGAATCGGCGATGTGAAATGCGTGTAGTGCTCGTAGGAAAGCCCGAAATGGCCAACGTTGTCGGGACTATAAACCGCTTGTCGCAAAGAACGCAGCATGACCGTCTGCAACAGTTCGACGTCGGGACGCGCCTTGACCTTTTCCATCAGTGCCGCATAGTCCTTGGCCGTCGGGTTATCTCCGCCGCCAAGGCCCAAACCGAATTCCTTAAGAAAGCTGCGCAACCCTTCAAGTTTCTCTGGCGTCGGCCCTTCGTGGATGCGATACAGGCAAGGCTGTTTGTGTTGTTCCAAGAAATCTGAAGCACAGACGTTGGCTGCGAGCATGCACTCCTCAATCAACCGATGCGCATCGTTACGCTGCACCGGAATGATGTTATCGATCTTGCCCTGATCGTCAAACACCATCATTGTTTCGATCGTCTCGAAATCAATGGCACCGCGTTTGTGGCGAGCCTTGAGCAATATTTCAAACAATGCTTGAAGCGCCTGCAAGCGCGGCTGCAAAGCGCGATGAATCTCGCTTTCCGGCTGCAAGTCTCCTGACAGCCATCCCCAAACCTGGGTGTAGGTCAAACGCGCAGCCGAACGAAAAACCGCCGGGTAAAACTCGTAAGCCTTGATGACGCCACTGGTGTTGATGTCCATGTCACAAACCATGGCCAATCGCTCTACTTCGGGATTGAGCGAACACAAACCGTTCGATAATTTTTCTGGCAGCATCGGAATAACCCGACGCGGAAAATAGACCGAATTTCCACGCTCCATCGCCTCCCGGTCCAGCGCCATGCCAGGTTTCACGTAATGGCTCACATCGGCGATTGCCACGACCAGCCGCCATCCGCGCCCTTTCTTTTCGGCGAAAACGGCATCGTCGAAATCTCGCGCCGTTTCGCCATCAATCGTGACCAGCGGTAATTCGCGCAGATCACGGCGCCCAGCCCATTCGGACTTTTTGACTTTGAGCGGCAAATCCTTGAGCTCTTCTTCGGCGTCGGGCGAAAACTCGAACGGCAGATCGTGCTTGCGCAGCGCAATTTCGATTTCCATGCCGGGATCGGCGTAATTGCCAAGAACTTCGACGATGCGCCCGATCGGCTGCGAATGCCGTGTCGGCTGCTCGATGATCTCAACCATCACAACCTGACCGGCCTTGTATTTGAGTTTCTTCTCGGTCTTGTCAGCCTTTCGATCGGCAACAACGAGAATATCCTGATTGATGCGCTTGTTCTCGGGCGCAACCAAGGTAATGCCATGTTCGACAATGACTCGGCCGACCACCCGCGTATTCGCGCGCTCAATCACTTCAACAATGGCTGCCTCGCGCCGCCCTTTGCGATCAATCCCGGTCATGCGTACCAGCGCCCGGTCACGATGCAGCACCTTGGTCATCTGCTTGGCATCAAGGAACAGATCGTCGCTGCCATCGTCGGGGATCAGAAAGCCGTAACCATCGGCATGCCCCTCGACGCGGCCGGCAATCAGACTGGCCCGCTCAGGCAAGATGTACGCCCCTTTGCGGTTGCGCATCAATTGCGCCTCGCGCTCCATGGCTGCCAGACGACGTGCAAAACTATCCCGCTCGACCTTATGAACATCGAGGAGATCGCAGAGAAAATCAAAGCTGACCGGCCGCCCCTGGTCGGCTAACACCTGTATGACATACTCGCGGGACGGCAAAGGCATCTCGTATTTTGTCGATTCGCGACGAAAATGCGGATCGTTTTTTCTGACTTTTGAGAGTTTTCTTATTGACATTTGAAATCGTTCCTTTAGAATCTCGCCTTCGTTGCAAATGCCCAGGTGGCGAAATTGGTAGACGCGCTAGGTTCAGGTCCTAGTGGTGGCAA
>CAYUYI010000099.1:0-3112 GCA_964448995.1 uncultured Propionivibrio sp.
GATTCGTTGTTTGCTAGAATCGCATTCACGGTGGCGATTGATGAAATTTGAGCGACTATTCCTGTTTTTGTTCCTGACCCTGGCGCTGCCGACGCACGCCCGTCCCGCGGCATGGTTCAAATGGCGCAGCGTGACCGACAGCCGCACCCTTTGCGCGCAGACCTCGCCCGGCGATGCTTGGACCCGGATTGATCCTCCCTATCGCGAGGCGCGTTGCGAAAAGCCTTTCCTTAAACTGCCGACGGACGCACCGACCGACCCGCCTCGCCCTTTGCGAAAGAACGTGCCTTGACCCCTCAGCCCTCCGCCCGTCCCAACGTTCTCTTCGTCGAATTCGTCCTTCTGCTGGTTGCCGTCGTCTGGGGCATCAATCCGGTCATCATCAAGCTCGGACTGCAACACCTGCCGCCGCAGCCCTACAACCTGGCACGCATGGTCGTCGCCTGCATCATCGCACTGGCCGCCCTGTGGCTCTCCGGAACCTGGCGACGCCCGACACGCTCAGACCTTTGGGCCATGGCGCGCATCAGCGCCTTGGGATTCTTCGTATTCCAGATCTTTATCACCGAAGGTCTGCAGCGAACTACCGCCGGCAACGCCTCGTTCATCATGTGCCTGCTGCCGGTTGGCGTCATGCTGCTCAACAAGCTGTACGGCCTGGAAGCCATCACACGCGCCGTCGTCGTCGGCATAGCCTGCTCGATTTCCGGCGTCGTCCTGATCGTTCTCGGTACCGGCAAGGAATTCAGCCTGGCCGGACAACATTTGCTGGGAACGCTGTTCGTTCTCGCCTCACAAGCAGGTTATGCCTACTACACCGTATTTTCAAAGGAGTTGCAGGCGCGCTATTCGACCTACCAGATCACCGCCGGCCTGATGGTATTCACCACCCTGCTGTTGCTCGCGGCGACCCTCCCGGAAGCCATCGCCGTTCGGTGGCTCGAGGTACCAGCCATTGCCTGGGGCAGCGTACTGTTCTCCGGCATTCTGGCGCTCTGCGTCTGCAATTTCCTGTGGATCTGGGGTACCGGCATTCTCGGCACGTCGCGCGTCGCCATCTTCAATAACATTTCGCCGGTATTTGCCGTCATCACGGCTTATTTCCTGCTCGGTGAAACTTTCGGTGTCCTGCAGACCATCGGTGCTGCGAGCGTGTTCGCGGGCGTATATATCACCCGCAACCGCGACCGCTTTTTTCAGCACAAGCCTGGCAAGCGCCCTTCTCGCTAATTTTTCCAGAGGAAAACCAGCCATGAAACTCCGTCTGACCTTGCTGTTCGGATTCTCATTATGGACATCGGCCGCCGCAGCCGAGCAGATCGGTTGCGTCACCACCGAATGGAAACTGATCGGCGCCAATCATCGCGTTTGCGTCGAATCGTTCTCCGATCCAAAAGTACCGGGCGTCACCTGCTACGTCAGTCAGGCCCGTACGGGCGGAATCAGCGGTTCTTTCGGGATGGCGCAGGACCCTTCGCAATTTTCTCTGGCCTGCCGCCAGACCGGGCCGATCACACTCCCGGACAAGTTGCCGAAAGAGGCCACGGTATTCAGCGAGGACACTTCTCTGCTCTTCAAGGAAACACGGGTGATGCGGCTTTGGGATGAAGCGCATCGTACGCTCGTCTATCTGGCGATCAGTCGCAAGCTGATCGATGGTGCGCCCGCCAACAGCATTTCGACGGTACCCGTCATGCCCTGGGGGAATCGCTGATCGGATAACCCGAGATCAGCAGGAGGGCAAAAGAGGCCGGAACCCATTGAAAATGCTGGCGGATTACATTTACTTACAAATACGGCTTGCCCCCCTTCCTGGTAAATCGAATACACTTGTTTCGCGACCCTCGTGTTGCACTTTCCGACCAATCTGACAGGAGATCCACCATGGCCACTCAGAAAAAATCCAAGGGCAAAAAACCTGCCCCGAAGAAGTAACGTTCGATACAGGCCTGCCCTGTTTCTGAAACGGAAAAAGCAGACGGCCGTCTGCTTTTTCCGTTTCAGTCTCGCCGATCCGTTGTGACCGCACCATGATCTCCTCCCGCTCTGCAGCACTCCAGCCGACTGCCTTTGTGCGTTTCCTCGTCGGATCGGCAATGTCCGGCATGCTGGCCATGATCCTGCTGCAGGAATCATGTAGCGCTGCCACCACTTGGCTGGTGATCCGGATTGCTCGCGAAATCGCCGGTGAAACGATCACGGCCGGAAATTTCTTCGGGATCATCGTTGCACAGACCATCGCTTACCTTGCCGGCGCCGTCGGTTGGATCTTCGCCGAACGCGCCGGTTTCGGCGCCTATTCGCGCTACATGCTCCATTTTGCGCGGCAAAACCGCTTTCGTACGCCGTTGCTCGGCGATAGCGAAGCGCGCGAAAACACGGAACCCTTTCTGACCAGCGAAGCTTTCCATGTTCTGTTCGAACTGGTCTTTACGCTGCAATTTCATCTGCACCTTTTCTTCCAGTTGCTGTTCAATGCACTTGTCCTCGGATTCGAAATCGATGCGGGCCTGCCCTGGGCCTTTGCTGCCGCCTTCGTCACGCTATCGACGCTGCAATGGCGCCTGCGGCAGCCGTTGGCCGATGCCTGGCTGCGCAATCAGGCCATGACCAACCGCATGACGGCTCGCACCTACACCGCTTGGGACAACATTTTCTCCGGCAACCGCTACAACTTCTCCCGCTGGCATCGCGATTTTCGCCAACGTCTGCAGGACGCGCTGGCGGCGCAGATCCGCGCAATCCTGATGCGCGAAGGCTGGAGTGCTGCCAGCGGCCTGATCGCGCTGGCGCTGGTCTTGTCGATGACCGCCTGGATCGCCATGCGGGAAATCGGTCAGACAGCACTGCTCATCGCCCTCGCCGCCACGCTGCCCCGGCAAATCGAGATGGCGCTGGACATGCACCAATTGACTGCGGGCGTCACCGACCTCGTTGCCATCTGGACACGCATTAAGGGGGTATGCACCCATCTCCTGCCATCCGCCGACCCGGCGTTCGCCGAGCGCATCGGCTTCGGCCGGGTCCGCCTCATGGAAGACACGTGCGAACACAACTGCACCACGCTCGCCGAGGCCATGCACCACGTGCTCGCTCGCCCGACCGGGCTGAT
>CAYUYI010000099.1:3212-5159 GCA_964448995.1 uncultured Propionivibrio sp.
GGCTGCGGCACCCGAAATCGACGTCAAGGTGGAAAAACGCGACGACACGTTTTTCATCGACAGTACGTTCGAGGTTCCGGTGACGCAGCGCACGGCGTGGCGGGTACTGGTCGATTTCGACAACATGACGAACATCCTGCACAACCTGACGTCGAGCCGGATCGTCAGTCGCAGCGGCAACACCCTTCAGGTCAAGCAGGAAGGCATTGCCCGTTTCGGCGTGTTCTCCTATACGTTTACATCGGAACGCGAAATCCGCCTGGAACCGCGAAAGCGCATCCTCGTGCGCCAAATTTCCGGCAACACCAAGCATTACGCCAGCGAGATGGAAATCATCCCTGGCGACAACGGCACCCGCTTCCGCTATCACGCCGAAATGGCGCTCGATTCAACATTGGGAAAGCTATTTGGCCGGCCGTTCATTGAGCATGAAATCGCCGAGCAGTTCACGGCAATGGCCGCCGAGATGGAGCGACGTCAAACCCCGCAATAATCCGTTGCGCCGGAAAATCTCTAGGCCGATTCGGCGGCCCCGCAAGCCGCCCGCCGTAATCGGTCGGCCACCGCCATCCAACCAGCACCATCGGGAATCGCCTCGACAACAATAAGATCGTTATCCCGCTGATCGAGCTCGCGCAAGGCCGCATAGAAGCCGCGTGCGAAGCCTTCCGGCTCATCCGGCAACAGGCACCAGGCATGCGCAGGACAGGAGGCCGATACCGCCGTGTGCGCCAACAGACCGACCGACTTGCCCGCACGATTCAATTCCGCAAGCACCGCCATCAACTGCGCCGCCGCGACCACTCGCATCGGCGTGCGCGGCGCATAGTGCGCATCCAGCGAGCCTGACACCCGTGGCGTAGCGACGTCTTTCTGTGTGGTTGGCGCTTGCAGTTGCACGCCCATCACTGCCGCAATCTGTTCCGGCGTGATGTGGCCGGGACGCAGGATGCGCGGTGGCTGATCGTCACGCGACAAATCGACGATGGTCGATTCGATACCGACAGCACACGGACCGCCATCAAGGACCAGTGCCACGGCATCACCGAGTTCTTCGCGCACATGCGCGGCATCGGTCGGACTGATGCGCCCGAAGCGGTTGGCTGATGGCGCCGCCACGCCGCACATACCATCCTTGCCCCCCCCCGCCTGGGCATAGGCCCGCAACAGATCGAGGGCCAGTGGGTGAGCGGGCACTCGCACACCGACCGTTTCCTGGCCGCCGGTCACCGCATCGGGCACGGCTGCGGCCCGCTTGAGAATCAGCGTCAACGGCCCTGGCCAGAAGGCCTCAGCCAACTCCCAAGCCATTTGCGGGATATCACGCGCCCAACGCTCAAGGTGCGCCGCCCCCGGCAAATGGACGATCAATGGATGATCGGCCGGACGGCCTTTGGCCGCAAAGATCTTCGCCACCGCCGCCGGATTGGCAGCATCGGCACCCAACCCGTAGACCGTCTCGGTCGGAAAGGCAACCAATTCGCCGGCCTGTAGCAAGCGGACGGCTTCGGCGAGGTCCAGCATCATGCTGAGCGACATCCTCGGCTTACGGCAGGTCGGGCAGTGTCTTGGCCAGCACCTTTTCAGTCTGGCTGACACGGAATTCCGACAATTTCTTCGCCAGTTCGACATCGCTCAAGGCGAGCATGGCAACAGTGAACAACGCCGCATTGACCGCACCGGCTTCGCCGATCGCGAAGGTCGCCACCGGAATGCCGCCGGGCATCTGCACCATCGCCAGCAACGAATCCAATCCTTGTAAGTGCTTGGAAGGCATCGGCACGGCCAACACCGGCAGTTCGGTCTTGGCGGCCAGCACCCCAGCCAGATGTGCCGCACCGCCGGCGGCGCCGATCAACACTTTCATGCCGCGCGCCTGCGCACCCGCGGCATAGTCAAGCGCGGCATCAGGCGTGCGGTGCGCCGACAGCACCTTGGCTTCGTAGG
>CAYUYI010000099.1:5259-7389 GCA_964448995.1 uncultured Propionivibrio sp.
TCGCGGGTCTGCGAATGGCAGACGGTGACCGTCGCACCGGCATGCATCAGCAACATGGCCATCGGCTTGCCAACGATATTCGAACGGCCGACCACCACGGCTTCCTTGCCTTTGGGATCGATGCCCGCCTCCTCGAGGAACTTCATCGCCCCGTATGGCGTACAGGGGATAAAGCAGGGCATCCCCTGCACCAACGCACCAACGTTCTCGGCGCGGAAGCCATCGACATCCTTCTCGGCGGCGATTGCGTCCAGCACCGCGTCGGCGTCGAAATGCTTTGGCAGGGGCAACTGCACCAAAATACCGTGAATCTGCGGATCGGCGTTGAGTTCGGCGATTTTTGCCAGGACTTCAGCAGGCGTCGCATCGGCGGCGAACACATGTTTTTCCGAATAAAACCCGGCCTGAGCGCAGGCATTGACCTTGTTGCGCACATAGACCTGCGACGCGGCATCTTCGCCCACGAGGATCACGGCGAGCCCAGGACGTACGCCCTGAGCGGCCAATTCCTCGGCCTGCTGTTTGAAGCCAGCACGAAGTTTTTGCGCGAGCGCGTTACCGTCGAGAAGGTGAGCAGTCATGTTGTCTTCCGGAATGGATTGAACGGGTATCGCCTTGAACCCGAAGAGAAAAGTCCGCAAGTATACCGCAGACGGATTTCCGTACGAAAACCTCCCACGATCCGGCCACCAAAAAGAAAGTCCCCGCTCAACACCGGGTTAAGCGGGGAACCGAGGAGGATCGCTGACGCCGTCAGCGATAACCAAGCCAGATCTTAGCCGGCCGGGCGCGACACCAGCTTCTTGAACACCGCCGGAAGGCTGACGCCCTGATTGAGAATGAGTGCCACGAGGATGACGATGCCGGTGGCGATCGGGTGGTAGGCGGAAGGCATGTCCAGCAGGTTGAGGCCGTTGTTGATGAAACCGACCATCACGGCGCCGATGAGCGCCCCGATGACCGAT
This sequence comes from uncultured Propionivibrio sp., assembly GCA_964448995.1. Lineage (GTDB taxonomy): Bacteria > Pseudomonadota > Gammaproteobacteria > Burkholderiales > Rhodocyclaceae > Propionivibrio. The sequence continues at coordinate 6,225 of CAYUYI010000099.1, forward strand.
CCGTTACCGCCCATCAGGCTCGTCCCGCCCACCACGATGGCGGTAATCACATCCAGTTCGTAGCCGCTGGCGTTCATCGCATAGGCCTGCTGGGTCAGCGAAGCCATGACGATGCCGGCGATGGTCGCGGTAACCGAGGAGATCGTATAGACGATGATCCGCGTCCGGTCCGGATTCACTCCCGCCAATTTGGCAGAAACTTCGTTGGCGCCGACGGCAATGGCACGGCGACCGAAGACCGTGTGTTTGAGCAGGATGTGGCTGACGATCACCAAAACGACCATGATATAGATGGGAATCGGAATGCCGAGCCATTTGCCCACGCCAATCTCGAGGAAGGGCTTCGGTTCCATGATGGTGATCTGGTCGCCATTCGAGATCAGCATGGCCAAGCCGAACAGGTAGGTCTTTGCCGCCATCGTGACAATAAAGGCCGGCACCAGGAACTTGGTCGTAACGATGCCGTTCACCCAGCCGATCACGGCCCCGATCAGCAGCGTCAGCAGCATCGCGAGTATCCAGTGCATGCCGAAAGTGTTCATGAAGACGTTGGCCAGAATTCCCGCCAACGCGGCCATCGACCCAACGGACAAATCAATGCCGCCGGTGACCGGCGCATACATCGCACCGGTGGTCATGATGCCGATCAGGCAAACCGACCACAACACGTTGGTGAGGTTATCGACACTCAGGAAGCGGTCGGAAATCAACGACAGCGCGAGCATCAACAGCAGCAGAACACCAAACAGACGCAACTCGCCCGTCATCTTGCTCAAAGCAGAACGCGATTTCATTGGACACCACCCTCGACAATGCCGGACGCCGCACGAAGGACTTCCTCCTCCGTCACCACGCCTTCGGTGAACTCTTTGATGATCCGTCCCTTGCGCAGGACGATGATGCGGTCTGACAGGCGCGTCAGTTCCGGCAGGTCGGACGACACCACCAGCACCGCCACGCCCTGATGCGCCAGACGTTCGATCGTCTGGTACATCTCCTCCTTGGCACCGATATCGACGCCAACGGTCGGTTCATCAACGATCAACAGCTTCAGATCGCGGATCAGCCATTTCCCAACAACAACCTTTTGCTGATTGCCGCCGGAGAGGTTGCCGACCAGATGATCGGGATTGGCAGGCTTGATGTTCAATGTTGCGATCGCCTT
>CAYUYI010000100.1:0-7352 GCA_964448995.1 uncultured Propionivibrio sp.
CTCGCTGGCCGCGCGCGTGGTGGGCCTGGACATTGCCGGGATCGACCTGGTGGTCGAAGACATTGCCAAGCCGCTGGCGCTGCAGCGCGGCGCCATCGTCGAGGTCAATGCCGGCCCCGGCCTGCTGATGCACCTCAAGCCGGGTGTCGGCAAGCCACGCCCGGTCGGCCAGGCCATCGTCGAACACCTGTTCCCGAACGGCGGCACGGGCCGCATTCCGATCGTCGGTGTCACCGGCAGCCAGGGCAAAACCACCGTCTGCCGCCTGATCGCCCGCCTGCTCACGCTGTCCGGCAAACACACCGGCCTTGCCTGTAGCGACGGCCTGTTCCTCGATCGCCGCCAATCGGAGAAAGGCGATCGTGCCAACTGGGAAGCCGCGCACCGCACGTTGCTCAATCGCGCTGTCGAGGCCGCCGTTTTCGAGAACGGCAGCGACACGATCCTCGAAAGCGGTCTGGCCTACGACCGCTGCCAGATCGGCGTCATCACCAACCTCAATCCGGAAAAACATATCGGGCGTCGTTACATCGAAACACCGGAGCAGGTCTACAACATCCTGCGCACCCAGGTCGACCTGGTACTCAAGGACGGCGCCGCCGTGCTCAACGCGCGCGAGCCGATGCTCGTCGAGATGGCCCCGCTGAGCGATGGCGAAGTCATTTTCTTCGCGCTCGATCCCGACCAACCTGCAGTCATGACCCACCGCGAACAAGGTGGGCGGGCGGTCATCGTTCGTTTCGGCCAGATCATGCTGGCCAGTGGCCAGGGCGAGACCGCGCTGGCGCGGCTGGTGGACATCCCGATCTGCAAGCACGGCAAGGACACGCGCCAGGTCGAAAATGTGCTGGCCGCCATCGGTGCCGCCTGGGCGTTGGGCATCAGCAACGACGTGATGCGTACCGGCGTCGAAACCTTCATGGCCGAATAAGAGAAAAAATCCGGGTTATTCAGGATCAAGGCACATCCAGCACATCGAGCATTTCCAAGGACTAGAGGAAACCATTCATGGAAGCATCACGAATCCGGGCATTGCGCGGCCCCAACCTGTGGAGCCGGCATACCGCTATCGAAGCCATCGTCACCTGTAGCGAAACCGAGCAAGACATCGGCAATCTTCCGGATTTCGAGGCGCGCCTGCGCGAACGCTTCCCGGAAATCGCCTTTCTGCAACCCTCGATCAACAACAGCAACACCATCTCGATGGCACACGCACTCGAGTACGCCGCACTCGGCCTGCAAGCCCAAGCTGGCTGTCCGGTGACTTTCAGCCGCACCACGCAAACCACCGAGGCCGGCGTCTATCAAGTGGTCGTCGAATACAGCGAAGAAGAGGTCGGCCGACTGGCTTTCGACCTGGCACTGGCGTTATGCGGAGCCGCCGCGGAAGATCACCCGTTCGACCTGGCCGATGCGCTACATCGCCTGCGCGAACTCGACGAAGACGTGCGTCTCGGTCCGAGCACCGGCTCCATCGTGTATGCCGCCGTGGCACGCAATATTCCCTATCGCCGGCTGACCAAGGGTAGCCTCGTCCAATTTGGTTGGGGCAGCAAGCAACGCCGCATCCAGGCCGCCGAGATGGATACCACCAGCGCCGTCGCCGAATCGATCGCGCAGGACAAGGAGCTCACCAAGAAACTGCTGCGCGCCGCGGGCGTTCCGGTACCGGTCGGCCGTCCGGCCAGCAGCGTCGAAGACGCCTGGGCCGCCGCTTGCGAAATCGGCATCGAGCAAGGCGTTCCCGTCGTCGTCAAGCCACAGGACGGCAACCAGGGCAAGGGGGTCACCGTCAATCTCACCACTCGCGAACAGGTCGAAACGGCCTACGCCACGGCATACAAAATCAGCGATGACGTACTGGTGGAACGCTATCTGCCCGGCCATGACCATCGCATTCTGGTCGTCGGCAACAAGCTTGTCGCCGCCGCGCGGCGCGAACCGCCGATGGTTGTCGGCGACGGCGTGCATACCGTCAAGCAACTGGTCGACCAGGTCAACGCTGATCCGCGCCGAGGCGAAGGCCATGCCACCTCGCTCACCAAGATCCGCTTCGACAACATCGCCATTGCCCGCCTTGCCCAGGATGGGTTGAGCGCCGATTCGGTCCCCGCCCGAGGCCAGCGCGTCATCCTGCGCAACAACGCTAACCTATCGACGGGCGGCACCGCCACCGACGTCACTGACGACGTGCATCCCGACTTCGCACAGCGCGCCATCGCCGCCGCACAGATGGTCGGCCTCGACATCGCCGGCGTCGATATCGTCTGCAACAATGTCTTGCGCCCACTTGAAGAACAAGGCGGCGGCATTGTCGAACTCAATGCCGCGCCCGGCCTGCGCATGCACCTGACGCCCTCCTACGGCAAAGGCCGCAACGTCGGCGAAGCAGTCATTTCGACGATGTTCGCCGACGGCGACGATGCCCGCATTCCGCTGGTCGCGGTTGCCGGCACCAACGGCAAGACAACGACTGTGCGTCTGATCGCCAACATTCTCGGCAGCAACGGCCTGCGCGTCGGCATGACCAGCACCGACGGCGTCTATATCCAGAACAAGCGGATTGATACCGGCGATTGCAGCGGTCCCAAGAGCGCTCGCAACGTACTGTTCCACCCCGGCGTCGATGCCGCTGTCCTCGAAACGGCGCGTGGCGGCGTACTGCGCGAAGGGCTCGGCTTCGACCGCTGCGACGTTGCTGTCGTCACCAACATCGGCAAGGGCGACCACCTCGGCCTCTCCTATATCAGCACCGTCGAAGACCTTTCCGTTGTCAAGCGCGTCATCGTCCAGAACGTCAAGCCCGACACCGGTTACGCCGTGCTCAACGCCGCCGATCCGATGGTCGTCCGCATGGCCGATGCCTGCCCCGGCAAGGTGATTTTCTTTGCCCGCGACCGCAACCATCCAGTCATGGCCATGCACCGCACCCAAGGCAAACGCATCATCTATCTCGACGGCGACGCCATCGTCGCCGAGCAGGGCGAATTCAAGAAACGCCTGGAACTCGCCGACATTCCAGTCACGGCCAACGGCACCATTGGCTTCCAGATCGAAAATGCCATGGCCTCGATCGGTGCCGGCTGGGCGCTTGGTCTTGACTGGCGCATTATCCGTAACGGGCTGGCCAGCTTCGTCAACGACGCCACGTCGGCCCCTGGCCGTTTCAATCTGTTCGATTACCGCGGCGCGACCCTGATCGCCGACTATGGCCATAACCCGGACGCCATCCAGGCGCTGGTCAACGCCGTCGAAAGCATGCCAGCCAAGCCAGGAAGCCGTCGTACCGTCGTCATCAGTGGCGCCGGTGACCGTCGCGACGAAGACATCCGCCAGCAGACCGAAATCCTCGGCGAGGCCTTCGACAGCGTCGTGCTCTATCAGGATCAGTGCCAGCGTGGTCGTGCCGATGGCGAAGTGCTCCAGCTCTTGCAGCAAGGCCTCGAAAAAGCCAGCCGCAGCAAGGATATCCGTGAAATCCACGGGGAGTTTCTGGCTATCGATACGGCGCTCGCCGATCTCAAATCCGGCGACCTCTGCCTCATCCTCATCGACCAGGTCGAAGAAGCGCTGGCGCACATCGCCAAGCGCGTGGCCGAAGCCTGATCGGGCCGGCCTTCCATGCGGCGACGGCTCCCGTCGCCGCGATCAGCCCCGCACGCACCAAAATCTCTCCGGCGAACGCACAGCCCCGTTCGCCCGAACCGCCATGGCATCAACGTACGATGCCCCTCTGAAAATATCGGCGCATAATGCAATCATCGTTCAGGCATGAGCGCTCGTCACATCCTCAGAAGACAAGGGAGACAAATGAATATCTCGCAGAAGCTGACTCTCACGGCCATCGTTTCCGTCGTCCTGATGGTCCTCATCGGCGGCACCGGCCTCTACGTCGCCCGAGGTTTTGACGACGCGCTGGACAACGTCAACAACCGGGGCATTCCCGGCATGCGCGCCGTCTATGAAGTCAAGAGCCATCAGCAAGCCATGGCCATTGCCATCTACCGCCACATTCTGAGCAATGGACAGGATCAGAAGGTCGAGCTTGAAAAAGCCATCGACAGCGCCAGACAATCGTTCGACAAAAGCCTGACGGCGTATGAAGCGGTGGCCCGCTCAGCAAAAGGAAAGGAACTCGCCAAAGCCGAACGCGCTGCGTTTGCCGAATACGTCGCCTTCCTGCCGCCGCTGCTGGAGAAATCACGGACAAACGACCTCCAGGGCGCCCTCGCCGCTGCTGCGCCCATGGCTGCCAGCAGAATAAAGACAGCCTCGCTGATCGAAGAACACATTGCCGTCAATGGCAAAAACACCGAGATTCGCGCCGAAGAAAGCAGGCTCATGGCGCAACGCAGCTTCTATCTCACGCTGGCCGTCATTCTCGGTGCCACGCTGCTGATCGGCACGCTCAGTTTCCTGACCATCCGGAGAATCAATCACTCGCTGATGGCGATGCAGCTCGCCGCGAAGCAGATCGAAGGCGAACTCGATTTCACGGTCAAGGTCGAGGTCATCGGCAAGGACGAAGTCGCCGAAGTTGCGGCGGCGATCAATCGTCTTATTTACAAACTGCAAGGCAATCTCACGACCATCGCCGAAGGTGCGAATTCCGTCGCCGCCTCCGCCAACCAGATGACCACCACCTCGAACGAAGTGGCGACCGCAGCCCACCAGCAAAGTGAAGCCGCCTCGGACATGGCGGCCACCGTGGAAGAACTGACCGTCAGCATCAACCACGTCGGCGACCGCGCACAGGAAGCCAACCGGATTTCCCGCGAGTCGGGAACGCTGGCAGCATCGGGAGAAAGCGTGATCAACCGCACGGTTGCCGACATTCAGGATGTCGCCAGCACGGTGAGCGAAGCCGCCGAACGTATTCACGGACTGGAAAGGCACAGCCAGGAAATCGCCAACGTCGTGGCGGTCATCAAGGAAGTCGCCGAACAGACCAATCTACTGGCCCTGAACGCGGCCATCGAGGCCGCACGTGCCGGTGAGCAAGGGCGCGGATTCGCCGTGGTCGCCGATGAAGTTCGTAAACTGGCCGAGCGAACCGCGGTTTCGACAACGGAAATCGCCGAGACCATCAACACCATGCGCGCGAGCGCCGGCGATGCGGTCGTCAGCATGGAGAGTGTGGTCGACAAGGTTTCCAAAGGCGTCGAAAGCGCGCAACAAGCCAACGAGGCCATCCGTCAGATCGGCGAAGGAAGCCGCAGCGCCGTGGGCATGGTGGAAGAGATTGCCTCCGCCATCCGCGAGCAGGCCACGGCCATGAATAACATCGCGATGCAGGTCGAACGGATCGCACAGATGTCTGAAGAAAGCAGCGCCGCCGCCGGCCACAGCGCCGACACGGCCGGCAATCTCGACCGCATTGCCGGCAATCTGCAGCAGGTTGTCAGCAACTACAAGCTGTGAACCGGAAGCGGGAGGGGCATCCCGTCCCGCCCGCGAATGGCACGAAACTGCGCCCCGGAATTCAATTCGAGTAAAGCACTTCTCGCGCAAACGAGGCCAGACGAGGGTGTTCAGCCAGCGCGGCGAGACGCGCATCGAGCGCTTCGCGCGAGGGCGCGCTGACGGTGCAGAACAGGTTGTACGGCCATTCGGGCAGTGAGCGCGAGCGTTCGTGACTGAGCGCGACGCCCGGCACGTCAAGCAGCCATTTGCCGACGGACACGACCACCTCGTCCGGCACATCGAGCACCAGTAGCGCTGTCTCGGCTTGATCGCTCATCCGCCGCCGCACCACGAGCCCGAAGCGCTTGATCACCCCGTCGGCGTGCCACGCGCGAATGCGCTCGATGACCTCGCCTTCCTCGCAGCCGACGCGACTGGCCAACACCGAAAAGGGGCGAATGAAGAACGGCAGCCCTTCCTGCAAGGCCATCACCAGCCGCCGCCCGATCTCGTCGAGCACCGTGGTCGGGAGAACGTTGGCCTCCGGCACCGCCGGAATCCGCCGATCGTCCTCATGCACAAATTCGCCGACCAGCGGCAGACGCAGGAGCGGAAAGCCGGCCGCCTGCTCGATGGCCCCCAGGGCCGCCTGCAAACGCCCGGGCGAACCGGCGGTGACAACGAACCAGAGGTTGTAGCGGTGCCGGCGCACATAGTTCTGATTCACTTCCGGAAAACGATTGACGGCCTCGGTGACGATCGCCAACTTCTCCGGCGGCACCGCCATGGCGGCCAGCGAGCTGGCGCCGATGCGCTTGGGCGCGAAAACCGCGCCGACGCGAGCGATCTGCCCTTCGCGCCGCAGTCGCTCCAGCATGCGTAGCACCGCGCCTTCAGCCACCCCCAGCTTGCCCGCCAGTTCGGCAAAGGGCGCCGGACACAGCGGAAAATCCTGTTGCCATTCGCTCAGGAGCCGCGCCCCCAAACGATCATCGAACACATCCGTCATCATCGCCATCAACCCGTCATCTAAAAAACCCAACTCACCCTGCTATTATCGGAATGTTTTCGATTTGGTAAAGCGAAATTGAATCTTGGCAACGTCACGGCGCGGCGGTCGCAGCCGGCAAAAACACTCCGTTTTCGCCGGCTGGCGCTTGCGCTCGCCATCGCTTGCTGTGCTGTCGTCGCCTACAAGCTCGTTCCGACACTGTTGCGCGAACGCATCGAAACGCTGCCCGCCCATCCCTGCAACCCGGCTGTCGAGCGTTGCACCGCGGCCCTGCCAGGCGACGGCAGCCTGACCTTCTCGATTGCGCCGAACCCCATCTTGCCGCTCAAACCACTGCAACTCGAAGTCGCTTTGAGCGGGGCGACGGTCGAACGAGTCGAAGTCAGCTTTCAAGGGGTCGCCATGGACATGGGGGACAATCGCAGCCACCTCTCCGGCACGGGCGAGCGTTTCACCGGGCAAGCGATGCTGCCGATCTGCACGACGGGCACCATGGTCTGGTCGGCGACCGTCCAGGTGACGACTCGCGCGGGTCGCGTTGCCGTTCCCTTCCATTTTGAAGTGGCCGCACGTTGAGAGAACGTTGAAAAAATCATGAAAAAGAATTCGCTCTGGCTCGCCCTCGTCATCGCACTGGCGTCGCTGCTCCTCTGGCTCGCCTTCTTCTGGCAGCCCGCCGCCGACGACACCTCGCTGCACAAATCGTCCGCCGCCACCAACGTCCAGGGCGGCGACTTCCGGCTCGACAGCCCCGATGGCCCGGTCGCGCTGTCCGATTTCAAGGGCAAGGTCGTTGCGCTCTACTTCGGCTACACCTTCTGTCCCGACGTCTGCCCCACTGCGCTCATCGCCGTGTCACAGGCATTCTCACAACTGTCGCCAGCCGAACTGGCGAAAACCAAGGGCTTGTTCGTCAGCGTCGATCCGCAACGCGACA
>CAYUYI010000101.1:0-7345 GCA_964448995.1 uncultured Propionivibrio sp.
GCCCCGGTCATCCGGACCGAAATCGGTGGTGGTCGGGTGCAGATTTCCGGCCGCATGAGCACGACGGAAGCCAACGACGTCGCGCTCCTGCTGCGTGCCGGCTCGCTCGCCGCGCCGATGGAAATCATCGAAGAACGCACCATCGGCCCAAGCCTCGGTGCCGAAAACATCAAGAAGGGCTTTCATTCGACGATGTGGGGTTTCGCCGGCATCTCGATATTCATGATCGTGTACTACATGTTGTTCGGCCTCGTTTCCGTCATCGCGCTGGGCTCCAACCTGCTCTTCCTGATTGCATTGCTTTCATTGTTGCAGGCAACGCTGACACTGCCGGGTATCGCCGCCATCGCGCTGGCACTGGGCATGGCCATCGATTCGAACGTGCTGATCAACGAGCGGATTCGGGAAGAACTGCGCGCCGGCGCCTCGCCGCAAGCCGCGATTTTCACCGGCTACGACCGCGCCTTCGGCACGATTCTCGACTCCAACGTCACCACGCTGATCGTCGGCCTGATGCTGCTGATCTTCGGCTCCGGCCCGGTTCGCGGCTTTGCGGTCGTACATTGCCTCGGCATCCTGACCTCGCTGTTCTCCGCTGTCGTGGTTTCGCGGGCGATGATCAACCTGATCTACGGTCGCCGCCGCAAGCTCGAATCGCTGGCCATTGGCCAGATCTGGAAACCAGGGAACAACGCCGGCACCAGCGTTTCGGCAACCGCCAAGTAAGGACATCACAAAATGGAATTTTTCCGCATCCACAAAGACATTCCGTTCATGCGCCATGCGCTGGTGTTCAACGTCATTTCGGCGCTCACCTTCGTACTGGCGGTTTTTTTCCTGATCACCCGCGGCTTGCATTTATCGGTCGAATTCACCGGCGGCACGCTGATCGAGGTGAATTACACCCAAGCCGCCGATCTGGAAAAAATCCGTGAAGGACTGACCAAATCGGGCTACACGGATATCGCCGTCCAGAATTTTGGCTCCAGCCGCGACGTCATGATCCGCCTGCCACTCAAGGCCGAGCAGAACTCCGCCAAGATCGGCGAGGCGGTGATGAGTGCGCTGGACCAAGAGGCGCCGGGCGCCAGCCTGCGCCGTGTCGAATTCGTTGGCCCGCAGGTCGGCAAGGAGTTGGCCGAGAACGGCGCATTGGCCCTGCTGCTCGTCATCATCGGCATCGTCGCCTATCTCAGCGCCCGTTTTGAGTGGCGCTTCTCGGTGGCCGCCATCATCGCCAACCTCCACGACGTGGTCATCATCCTCGGCGCCTTCGCCTTCTTCCAGTGGGAATTCTCGCTCGCCGTGCTGGCGGCTGTGCTGGCCGTACTCGGCTACTCGGTCAACGAGTCGGTCATCGTCTTCGACCGCGTGCGTGAGACATTCCGGCGCGTACGCGGACTCACGACGCCGCAAGTCCTCGATCACGCCATCACCAGTACCATCTCACGCACCATCATCACCCACGGTTGTACCGAAATGATGGCCATCTCGATGCTCCTTTTCGGCGGCGAGACACTGCACTATTTCGCCATGGCACTGACCATTGGCATCATTTTCGGCATTTATTCCTCGGTGCTGGTTGCGAGCCCGCTGGCCATGTGGCTAGGCGTTTCACGCGAGCATTTCATCAAGACCAAGAAGCAGGTCGAGGGCGCCAACGAAGAAGGCGCGGTGGTCTGAACCGACCGCGGCTCACGCTGTCACAGAAGGGCGGGAACATTCCCGCCCTTTTTTATTGCGGGTCCTCTCATGACAAAGCGCATCAAACTTTGGGATTTGCCAACACGACTCTTTCACTGGCTACTGGTGTTTCTCATCGTCGCTGCCATCATCACGGGCAAACAGGGTGGAAACGCCATCGTCTGGCACGGACGTATCGGGCTGGCCATCGTCGGGTTGCTCACCTTCCGGATTCTCTGGGGTTTCCTTGGCTCGACCCATGCTCGTTTCGCCAGTTTCTTCCCGACTCCGGCGCGGCTCGTGGCCTATCTGCGAGGCCAATGGCATGGCATCGGCCACAACCCGCTCGGCGCATTCTCGGTCTTTGGTCTGCTCGCACTGATCGCCCTTCAGCTCGGTTCTGGCTTGTTTGCCAACGACGATATCGCCTTTCAGGGCCACCTGTCGGCACTCGTCGACAAGGATCTGAGCGACCGGCTCACCAGTTTGCACCGACTGCTCATCAACGCCCTGATCATACTCATCGGCCTGCATCTGGCCGCCATCATGTTCTATGCACACGTCAAGAAAGACAATCTGGTCAAACCGATGATCACCGGCTGGAAGGAAATCGCCACCGATTCAGCAGAGCGGATTACGGGAGGCGGGATGATCGCCCTCATCGTTGCAGTCACTGTGGCGGGCGCAGCGGTTTATGGCGCGTCAGGACAATGGATCAGTGCACCGCCTCCGCCGCCCCAGGCCACCCCGGCAACGCCCGCCTGGTAAGCCCGTCATTATCTGGCTGTGGCTGATCATTGGCCACAAAGCCTGTCTGAAAGCGGGTTTCGGGCCTAATCAAAAAGCCAATCGGGCCACAAAAGACGGAGGCCACCCGCAGGCGGCCTCCGCGAATCTGAGAAATGGCGCCGGTCAGTCTTTTCGGAAAGCGTCGTGGCAGGCCTTGCACGTTCCGCCGGTCTTGCCGAACTGCGCCTTGATTGCGGCTACGTCACCGGCAGCGGCGACTTTGGCCAGTTCGTTGGCTTCCTTGTTGAAGTTCATCGCCAGTTCCCGAACCTTGTCGGACTGCTGGAAAAATTCGGGTTTGACGCGTGTTTTCTGATCGCCGACATCCTTTTCGGTCCCCGGCGCAAACAGAGCGCCCATGCCGGAATTGGCCACGGCCGCAACGACACTGGCGGCAGCGGCAACCTGATCCTTGTTGAAGGAACCATCGAGATTGGCCTTGATCTTGCCCATATTCCAGGACATGAAGCTGTACCCGGCCTTGCGGGTCTTGATCATGTCTTCGGGTTTCATGGCTTGCTGCGCCAATACGCCACCGGCCACGCTGGCGAGAATTACGGCGGTAAGAATTTTCTTCATGGGCTGCGCCTCCACGGGGATTGATGACGAGTAAGAAACAAGATCTCCTGCGCCGCTTCCCGACAGGAGAACCCGTTGCTTTTGTCAGCGCCCTTCGTGAAAAAGTTCAACCCATTGCCGGTCTTAAACGGCAAACACGTGCTTGATGCGCAAGGTCTTTTTTTCTTCGAGCAGGGCAATCAGGCGGTCGATGTTCGGATGCTTGCCTGGATTTTTGCGCGCATCCTCGGTGTGTTCGGCGTAGATTTCCAGCCCCTTCTTCGCCGCCTCGGGTGTAATCGCGCCATAGGTCTGCGCCAGATGGTTGTAGACGGCGAGTGACCCTTGGCTACCCGCCTTATTTTCGATGGCAACGACGAGATTACCTTCGCCATCGAGCAAATTGATCGCCGCCAGATGCGAGATGCCGGGCAGTTTCTTCAAATTGGCATTGAATTCGGACATATCGCTTCCTTCAAATGCGCTTGGCGAGTTCAGCGGCTTTGCCGGTGTAATCCCAGGGCGTCATTTTCAGCAGTTCGGCCTTGGCCTCTTCCGGAATTTCCAGGGACTGCACGAAACTTTGCATACCCTCGCGCGAGATGCGGTTGCCGCGGGTCAATTCCTTGAGTTTTTCGTAGGGATTGGCCACCCCGTAGCGGCGCATCACCGTCTGGATCGGCTCGGCCAACAGTTCCCAGTTGGCATCGAGATCGGTGCACAAACGGTCGGCATCGGCCTCCAGCTTGCCCAGACCGCGCAGCAGCGAATCGTAAGCGAGCAGCGCGTAGCCGAGCGCCACGCCCATGTTGCGCAGCACCGTCGAATCGGTCAGGTCACGCTGCCAACGCGAGATCGGCAGTTTTTCCGTGAGGTGACGGAGCAGCGCGTTGGCCAGACCGAGATTGCCTTCGGAATTCTCGAAGTCGATCGGATTGACCTTGTGCGGCATGGTTGAGGAACCAACCTCGCCAGCTTTCAATTTTTGTTTGAAGAAACCGAGCGAAATGTAGCCCCAGACGTCGCGGTCGAAGTCGATCAGGATCGTGTTGGCACGCGCGAAAGCATCGAACAGCTCGGCCATCGAGTCGTGCGGTTCGATCTGGATCGTGTAGGCGTTGAATTCGAGACCGAAGGACTCGACGAAACGCTTGGCAAAGCCTTCCCAGTCGTAGCCCGGATACGCGGCCAGATGCGCGTTGTAGTTGCCGACCGCGCCATTGATCTTGCCGAGCAGACTCACCGCCGCAATCTGCTTACGCGCACGGTCAAGGCGGGCAACCACGTTGGCCATCTCCTTGCCGACCGTTGTTGGCGTCGCCGGCTGGCCGTGTGTGCGCGCCATCATCGGCAGCGCCGCGTGTTCATGCGCCAGGTCGCGCAGGCGGGCGATCACTCGATCCAGCGCCGGCAGCAGCACCTCATCGCGCGCGGCCTTAAGCATCAATGCATGCGAGAGATTGTTGATATCTTCGGAAGTGCAGGCAAAGTGAATGAACTCGGACACGCCCATCACCTCGGCATTGTCGGCCAGTTTCTTCTTGATCCAGTATTCGAGCGCCTTGACGTCATGGTTGGTGACGGCTTCGATCTCCTTGACCTCGGCCGCCTGCCCAACGCCGAAATCGGTCACCAGCGCGTCGAGCGCCGCGACCGTCGCCGGTGAAAAGGCCGGGATTTCAGTGAAATACGGCTCGGCGGCGAGTGCCTTGAGCCATTCGATCTCAACCTGAAGGCGGCGACGGATCAGGCCATATTCGGAAAACTGCGGACGCAGCGCATCGACCTTGGCAGCGTAGCGGCCATCGAGCGGTGAAAGAGCGGTAAGGGCATCGTAAGACATGATATTCATCCTGGTTGATAGCCCGGCTATTTTACCCGAGAGGACGCTAGCCAACGGGGTGTTGCTTGCATGGGCGAACGAAGCCATCTACGGGAAATCCGTAGATGGCCGACCGACCTCCCGATGCTATAATGCTCCCTCCCACACGACCACTTCGGCAAAAAAAGTAGATGAAGCTCATTGGATCACTGACCAGCCCGTTCGTCCGTAAGGTACGCATCGTCCTGGCCGAGAAGAAAATCGAATACGAATTTGCGATTGACTCTCCGTGGAATGCCGATTCGAACGTTCCCAACGTCAATCCGCTGGGCAAGATCCCGGTGCTGACACTGGACGATTCGACGGTTCTTTTTGATTCGCGCGTAATTGTCGAATATATCGATAGCGTTGCTCCGAACAACAAGTTGATGCCGGAATCCAACCGCGAGCGCGCTGAAGTGAAGCGCTGGTGCGCAGTCGCCGATGGCATCTGCGATTCCGCCGCACTCATCTTCCTTGAGCGCAAACGGCCAGCGGGCCAACAAAGCGCCGAATGGATCGAGCGTCAGACAGACAAGATTGTCCGCAGCCTCGACTTCATGGCAACGGAACTCGGCGAAGGCAACTATTGCATGGGTAACCACTACACGCTGGCTGACGTTGGCGTCGGATGCGCGCTGGGCTATCTCGCTTTCCGCTTCCCGGAAATCGACTGGCGCGAAAAGTATTCCAATCTTGCGCGACTCTACGACAAACTGATGCAGCGTCCATCCTTCACCGAAACTGTGCCTCAAGGCTGACACTGGTTTCCGGTCCGACATCGACGCGCTGGCCAACACGAATCCCGACCTCGGCACTCCGGTCGGGATTTTTTTCGCCCGGAAACAGGATGCCTCGGCCGGCGGATCGTATTAGAATCTCAGACGACCACTCAACGGCTCGACCACACTGCCAAAACACCGGAAAGCGCTAGCCGCTGTCTGCCACGGACGATTCTCCCCCGACAATTTCCGTTTTTTTTGGCTGCACTACGTCGTTTGCCATGCCCAAAAAAGAAGTCAGCGTCAGTTTCAGCCAGGACCAGCTCCTGCTTTACGAGTTGTCACTCTCGATTGGCAAAAGCCTCGATGCCCACTCGGTTTGCCACAGTTTCCTCAAGACGTTGTGTTCTCGCAAGAATCTCATCGAGGCATCCATCTGGTGGCCTGATTCCGATACACCTGACGAACTGATCCTGCTTGCCGCGCATCCCGTCGAAACCCCGCGCGCGAGCCGCCTGACAGCCAACCATCCCTTCAGCCGGGCCATCCGCCACGGTGCCCCGTACGTACTAACGCACGCGTCTCCCGAGTATTCCGAACTGGCCGCCGCTATCGGTCGTAACGCCCCCATCGAAACCTGCATTCTGGTACCACTCGACAACCGTGGGTTACTTGCGCTCTACGCGCCGACGGCCACCGAGCTATCAACCTTCCGCACCGATGCCGCCATCGACATTGTCGAGCGCCTGTCCATCGCCATTCAGGGGGGGCTGTCGCACGCGAGACTCAAGCAGATCGAACGCGCATCCCGGCCCGATGGCGACCCCTCAGCCAAAGCCACGACGACCTTGACTCCGCAAGATCCGCCGCCACTGCTGCGCGCACTGGTGCAATCGATGCCTGATCTCGTCTGGATCAAGGATGAAAACGGCCGTTTCCTGGCATGCAACAAACGTTTCGAGCACTACTTCGGCGCACCGGAAAACGAGATCATCGGGCGAACCGATTACGATTTTGTTGACAAGGAAACTGCTGACTTTTTCCGGGAGAAGGATCGCCAGGCAATCGCCAGCGGCTACCCCAGCAGCAACGAGGAGTGGGTCACCTTCGCCGATGACGGCCACACCGAGCTTCTCGAAACGACAAAAACGCCGATGTACGACAGCGACGGTCGTCTGATCGGCGTGCTCGGCGTCGGTCATGACATCACCGAACGCAAGCTGGCCGAGGAACGCTCGCACAGCGACGAAGAGCGTTCGCGGCATCTGGCGTCGATGTTGCGCCTGATGTGCGACAACGTGCCGGACATGATCTGGGCCAAGGATCTCAACAAAAACTACCTGTTTGCCAACAAGGCGATCTGCGTCAACCTGCTCAACGCCATTGACATCCGCGAACCGCTGGGCAAGTCCGATTTGTTCTTCGCCCGGCGCGAACGCGAGAATCATCCGGACAGTCCGGACTGGCACACCTTCGGCGAACTTTGCCAGGACAGCGATGCCATCACGCTTGAACGGGGCGAACCCACCGTCTTCATCGAATATGGAAACATCCGGGGGAAATTCCTCTGTCTGGAAGTTCACAAGGCACCGTTCGTCAACGCCGAAGGCCAGATCATCGGCACCATTGGCAGCGCCCGCGACATTACCGACCGGCGCCGGATCGAGGCAGAACTTGAGCAGCACCGCCTGCATCTCGAAGAACTTGTCGAGCAACGCACCCACGCCCTGTC